>JBEKRJ010000354.1:0-5536 GCA_049518835.1 Solirubrobacteraceae bacterium | reverse complement strand
ATCACCGGCCCGGCGAACCGCGCGAGGGCCTCGCGCACGCCCGCGCCGAGCAACGCAGGAATCGTGCTCGTGAACAGGCTGCCGGGGCTGAGCACCGCGAGGCTGGCCGCTTCGATCGCCTCGATCACGCTGCGCGGAGCGGCGGCATCGGCGGGCTCGATCTCGACCTGTCGCACCGCCATGCCGGCGTTGCGGACCGTCGACTGGCCGCGCGTGATCGAGCCGTCGGCGTGGTGGATGACGAGCGTGATGCTCGCGGTCGCCGCAGGGAGCACGGTGCCCTTGATGCGCAAGATCCGCCCGGCCTGCTCGACCCCCTCGCACAGACCACCGGCGATGTCGGTCAACGCCGCGATGATGATGTTGCCGACCGAGTGGTCGCGCAGCTCGACGCCCCGCTCGAAGCGGTAGTCAAAGACCTCGGCCAGCCCCCGCCGCTCGGCCAGCGCGACCAGGCAGTTGCGGATGTCGCCCGGTGGCGCCACCCCCAGCTCCTCGCGCAGACGGCCGCTCGAGCCGCCGTCGTCAGCGACCGTGACGACCGCGCAGACGCGATCGGTGCCGGTCTTGCGAAAGCCGCGCAGCAGCACCGGCAACCCCGTCCCGCCGCCAAACGCCACGACCCGCAGGCCCTTTCGCCCTGCGCTCACGCGCCGATGCTAGTCAATCGGCGCGCGGCGCTGAGCGGCGGAGGGTCTGTCAGAAGTTGAACTGGTCGATGTTGCCCTTGTCGAACACCTGGGGGGGCCCGAGCACGACCGCGTCGTCGGCGCCGATCGTGTAGCTGCCGAGGTTGCCGGCGGTGAACGTCTGACCGGAGGCGCCGGTGATCTTCTTCGACGCGAGGTTCACGGCCGTGTAGGCGGCGAGGTAGCCGAGCTTGGCGGGGTTCCACAGCTCGAATGCCTGGACGGTGCCGTCGTCGACGAACTTCTTCATCGACAGTGGCGTCCCCAGGCCGGTCAGCTGGACCTTGCCGCGGTACTGCGCGGTGTCGAGCACGCCGGCGGCGGCGACGATCCCGACCGTCGTCGGCGAGATGATCCCGGCGAGATGCGGATAGCGCTGCAGCAGCCCGCTGGTCACCTGGCTCGCCGTGGTCGGGTCGTCGTTGCCGTACACGATCGAGGCCAGCTGCATCTTCGGGTACTTCTTGAGCTCCTGCTTCATGTACCCGATCCACGCGTTCTGGTTGGTCGCCGAGGCCGCCGCGGAGACGATCGCGATCTGGCCGCTGTCGTGCACCTGCTTGGCGAGCAGGTCCACCTCGCTGGTGCCGATCTCGGCGGTCGAGGCCTGGTTGACGAACATGTCGCGGCAGGTCGGCGCATCCGAGTCATAGGTCACGACCGTGATCCCCCGCGCCATCGCCGCCTTCAGCGTCGGGCACAGGGCGGTGGGGTCGGTCGCCGACAGGATCAGCACGTTGGCGCCCTTGGAGATCGCGGCCTGGATCGCCGGCAGCTGCGACGCCGAGGTGGCGGCCGAGCCGCTGGTCTCGGTGCCGCTCTCGCCCAGTGCCGCCAGCGCCGCGAGGGCGCCGCCGGTCTTGACGCTGTCGGCCACCGTGAAGTAGTTGTTGCCGAGGTTCTTCGGGACCACGAACACCTTCAGCCCGGTCTTCAGACTGCTGGCGGTACTCGCGCCGGCCGACGAGCTGGCGCTGCTCGCCGCCGATGACGACGACGATGTCGACGACGAGCTTTTGCTCGACGAGCCGCACGCGGCGAGGCTCAGCGCTGCGAGGACCGCGATGCCGGCCATGCAGGCGCAACGCAAACGACGCTCGGGCGCATCACGCGCCACCACTTGATCCATTCGACGACTCCTCACTCCCTCAGGGCAAAACGATCAGACTCGATCAAATCAAGTCAGAGGGGAGCGTGTCAAGTGTCACTATGCTAACGATCCGTTAGGGCTGCAAGCGTCTCCTGATCGGATCGTTGCGCGTTTGCGAGCGACCGCCGGACGCGCTCAGACGCGCGCCTTACGGTCTTCTTGCGCGCGACTTCGGCCCGCGGTCGATGCTCAGGATGATCATGAGACGGTTGCTCGAGATCCTCTCGCCGGCGCTGCGGCGGCCGGTGGTGCGCTTCTTGCTCATCGGCGTGATCTCGACGCTCGCGTACGCCGGGCTGTATCTGGCGTTGCGCGGGGACCTGGGCGCAGACGGGGCCAACGCGCTGGCACTGGCGCTGACGGCGGTCGCCAACACGCAGGCCAACCGCCACTTCACCTTCGGCCTGCGAGGGCGCCGCGGGCTGCTGCGCCAGCACGCCGCCGGCGCGCTGGTCTACCTGCTGGCGCTCGCGATCACGGCCGGCGCGCTCAGCGGCCTCGAAGCTGCCGACCGCCACCCGGCGCACATGCTCGAGCTGACCGTGCTGATCCTGGCCAGCGCCGTCGCGACCCTGACCCGCTACGTGGCCCTGCGCACGTGGGTGTTCTCGCGCGCTCGCGTCCGCGCCCACGCCGGCGGCGGCGGCCCGACACGGCCGCCCACGAGCGCGGCCGCGACGTAGGCCGCGACGGTCCGCGCCAGCGGTTTCGCCGTCAGCGGCTCAGCAGCCGTCGACGCCGCAGGACTCGCCGCCGGCGAGGACCTGCACCGGCGCGCGGCGCTTCCAGCCGCGGTCCAGCAGCTCCAGCAGCGCCGCCGGCGGATGGGCGCCACTGCCACCCAAGGCGCGATCGACGACGAACGTCGGCACCGCGGTGATCCCGAGTGACTGGGCGATCCGCTCGTCTTCGCGGACCTGCTCGGAGTAGCGCTCGCCGGCGAGCATCTCGCGGACCTCCTGCGCCGGGAGCCCGGCGTCGGCGGCGAGGCGAATCAAGGCTTCGTCGTCGCTCATCAGCTCGCCCTCGCTGAAGTAGCCCCGCAGCAGTCGCTCCTTGACCGCGTCCTGGAGGCCGTGCTCGCGCGCGAGGTGCACGACGCGGTGGGCGTCGAAGGTGGAGCCGCTGCGCGCCCGGTCGAAGCGAAACTCGAGCCCCTCGCCGGCCGCCTGCTGGACCAGGTGCTGTTGCGAGGCCTGCGCCTGCGCGAGCGTCATGCCGTATTTCTTGGCCAGGTGCGCGGCGAGGTCGCCGGAGCGTTCGGGCGGCGCCGCGGGATCGAGCTCAAAGCTGCGCCAGGTGACGCTCACCTGGTCGGCGGCGGGGAATTGGGCCAGCGCGGTCTCGAAGCGCCGCTTGCCGATGTAGCACCACGGGCACGCGATGTCAGACCAGATCTCGACGTCCACAGTACAGATCCTTGGTTGAGGGAACAACCAAGTCTAGCGCGGCGCGTCGGCGCGCTCGGCGGGCGCCCGTCGCGTGCCTGAGGAAGGCGCGACGGCGCTCAGATCCCGGCGCGCCCCAGCACCTCGCCGGCCTCGTCACCCGACAGTCCGGCCTGCGCGAGCGCGTGCAGGCGCGTGCCCGCCGCGGCGTGCCCGAGCAGCCGCCCGTCGGGCTGGTACACGTGGACCGACCATTGACCGCCGCGGTCGTAGCCGACCACGCGCAGGCCGTCGGACAGCGTGACCGAGAAGTCACGAACGGGACCGGGCATACCGATCACCGAGTCCCGAAGCAAGTGCTCGCGAACGCCTTGCCGGATCACTGAACGACGCCTCCATCTTCGACTCCCAACATGTTCAAACCTCGCATGAATTAGCCAACGGCAACAATCGCGCGATCGTAGATATCCCCTTCCCCCGGGAAAACCGACGCTTTCCCGGACCGCGGCCCGTAGTCTGCCGCGAACGCCGACGATCCGCTACCGCGGGCGCCCCAATGCGATGATTGCGGCAGGGACCCTGAACAGAATGAGCGCTTCCGCCACCACGACCCTGGAGCCCCGATGAGCACCCCAGTGACGCCGACCATTTCCGCCCTGCGCGATCGGCCCGCGTGGCGAGCGCTGCAAGACCATCACGAGGAGCTCCGCGGCCAGCACCTGCGCGACCTGTTCTCCGCCGACGGGGCCCGTGGCGAGCGGCTGGTGGCCGAAGGCGGGGGCCTGTACCTGGACTACTCGAAGAACCGGATCACCGACCAGACGATCAGCCTGCTCGTCGAGCTGGCCGAGCAGTCCGGGCTTGCCGAGCGGACCGAGGCGATGTTCAGCGGCGAGCGGATCAACGTCTCCGAGGGCCGGTCGGTGCTGCACGTCGCGCTGCGGATGCCGGCGGGCCGGTCGCTGCTGGTCGACGGCGTCGACGTCGTCGCCGAGGTGCACGAGGTGCTCGACCGGATGAGCGCGTTCGCGCAACGGGTGCGCTCGGGCGAGTGGCGCGGCCACACGGGCAACCCGATCCGCAACGTCGTCAACATCGGCATCGGCGGCTCTGACCTCGGCCCGGTGATGGCCTACGAGGCGCTGCGCCACTACAGCGACCGCGAGCGGACGTTCCGGTTCGTGTCTAACGTCGACGCGACCGACTTCGTCGAGGCGACCCGCGACCTCGACCCCCACGAGACGCTGTTCATCGTCGCCTCGAAGACGTTCACCACGCTCGAGACGATGACCAACGCGCGCTCCGCGCGCGACTGGGCGCTGGCGGCGCTCGGCGACGAGGCCGCGATCGCCAAGCACTTCGTCGCGGTCTCGACCAACGCCGAGAAGGTGTCGGAGTTCGGGATCGACACCGACAACATGTTCGGCTTCTGGGACTGGGTCGGCGGTCGCTACTCGATGGACTCCGCAATCGGCCTGTCGACGATGCTCGCGATCGGGCCCGATCGATTTCGCGAGATGCTGGACGGCTTCTACGAAATCGACGAGCACTTCCGGGCGGCGCCGTTCGCGCACAACCTGCCGGCGCTGATGGGCCTGCTGGCGGTCTGGTACGGCGACTTCTTCGGCGCCCAGACCGTCGCCGTGCTGCCCTACAGCCAGTATCTGAAGCGCTTTCCCGCCTACCTGCAGCAGCTGACGATGGAGTCAAACGGCAAGCACGTGACGCTCGACGGCACCACGGTCGACTACCAGACCGGAGCCGTGTACTGGGGCGAGCCGGGGACCAACGGCCAGCACAGCTTCTACCAGCTGATCCACCAGGGGACGAAGCTGATTCCGATCGACCTGATCGGCTTCGCCAAGAACCTCAATCCGCTGCGCGACCACCACGACCTGCTGATGTCCAACGTGTTCGCGCAGGCGGAGGCGTTCGCGTTCGGGCGCAGCGAGCAGGAGGTCCGCGCCGAGGGCACGCCCGAGGCGATCGTGGCGCACCGCGTGATGAACGGCAACCGGCCCAGCAACGTGATCCTCGCCGAGCAGCTGACGCCCCGCACGCTCGGCAACCTCGTCGCGCTATACGAGCACAGCGTGTTCACGCAGGGGGTCGTGTGGGGGATCGACTCGTTCGACCAGTGGGGCGTGGAGCTGGGCAAGGCGCTCGCGGCGCGCATCATTCCCGAGCTCGAGAGCGCCACCGAGCCACAGCTCGAGCACGACAGCTCGACCAACGCACTGATCCGCCGCTACCGCGCGCTGCGCTGAAAGGAGACTCACTCAAGATGCCCACAGACGCACCGATGCAGC
>JBEKRJ010000353.1:0-5540 GCA_049518835.1 Solirubrobacteraceae bacterium | reverse complement strand
TATTGGGAGTTTTGACGGCGTCTGGACGCGCCTGGCGCCACCGGCTCGCCCTCACTTGCCACCAGCAATATCGGGGCGAGCCGGCGGCGCCAGCCACGCCCAGCCACTCGCCAAATTCTCCCACTAATTCCTCCGCGGGCCCTAAGGCTCGCGCAGCGCGGGCCCTAGGCCCATGACCCGCCGCGGCGGGCGCCGCTGCTAGCGTCCCCCGAGCATGGCCGTCTGCTACCGCCACTCGTCTCGTGAGACCGGCGTCTCGTGCTCGTCGTGCGGGCGCCCGATCTGCCCCGACTGCATGACGCCGACGCCGGTCGGGATGCGCTGTCCCGAGTGCGCTCGCGACCGGACCAAGGTCAAGACGCTCCGGACCCTGCCGCAGACTCCCACGGTCACGCAGGCGTTGATCGCCGTCAACGTGATCGTGTTCATCGCCGAGGCGGCAGCCGGCATGCCGCTGGGTGGGGTGAGCAGCGGGACCGGTGGCTCCGTGTTCAGCCATGGTGACCTGTTGGGTCCGTCGATCGCCAGCGGCCACCAGTACTGGCGGCTGCTGACGGCCGGCTTCCTGCACGACGGCATCCTCCACATCGCGTTCAACATGTTCTTCCTGTATGTGATGGGTGCGCTGCTGGAGCCGGCGATCGGGGCCGTCAACTACCTCGCGGTGTACTTCGCCTCGCTGCTGGCGGGCTCGTTCGGCGCGCTGCTGTTTCAGCCCGACATCCCGACCGTTGGCGCGTCGACGGCGTGCTTCGGGGTCCTTGGCGCGCTGCTGGTCGTCGCCCACAGCAGGCGGATCTCGATCTGGCAGAGCGGTCTCGGGTTGACGCTGGTGATCAACATCGTCTTCTCTTTGAGTGTCAAGGACATCTCGATCGGAGGCCATCTCGGCGGTCTCGCCGCCGGTCTGATCACCGGCGCGCTGATCGTCGAGCTCGGCGAGCGGCGCGGGCTGCAGGGCGCGGCGCTGCTGGGGTGCGCGCTGGTCGCTGTCGTCAGCGTCGTCGCGGCGATCGCGGTTGCCGGCAGCAGCGGAATCGCGCCCAACGGGATCGGCTTCGGCTGAGCCGCGGGCTCTCAGAGCTCGACGGTCAGCGCCCGCCCCGCCGACTGTGCGACGAGCTCGGGGTGGATGATGTGCGCGAGCAGCTCCAGGCCGTCGACGATCCTCGGTCCGGGACGCGAGAAGTACGCCGCGGCGTCGACCGCGACCACCTCGTCCGCCCCGAGCGCGGCGAGTTCGTCGCGGTGCATCTCGGCCTCGCGGTGGGCGATCTCGGCGTCGTAGCCGCATGGCATCACGATCACGATGTCCGGCTGGGCGGCCGCGATCTCGGCCCAGGTGCGCTGCTCGGAATGCTCACCCGCGAAGCCCAGCACGTCTTCGCCGCCGGCGTACTCGATCAGTTGCGGCGTCCAATGGCCCGCCGCGAACGGGGGGTCGAGCCATTCGAGTGCGACGACCCGCGGGCGGCGCGCACCGCGCACCGCAAGCCGGACCTGGTCGATCCGCCGCGAGGCTTCTCGCACCAGTTCGACGGCCGTGTCCTTGCGGTCGGTGGCCTGCGCGAGCGTGCGCGCGTCGCCGAGCACCTCGCCGATCGTGTGCGGGTCGAGTGCGATCACGTGTGGCCGGCTCGCGAGCTCGTCGGCGACCGAGCGCACGTCTTCGAACGAGACGGCGCACACGAGGCACAGCGCCTGGGTCACGATTAGATCAGGCGCGAGCTGATGCAGCGCTTCGATGTCGAGCTCGTAAATCGACTCGCCGGCGAGCGTGCGTTCTTTGACGGCCGCGTCGATCTCGGCCGCGGACAGGTCGGCGGGCAGCACGTTGCGGGTCACCTTCGGCAGCTCGCGCGCTTCAGGTGGAAAGTCGCACTCGTGCGTGACCGCGACCACGTCTGGCCCGAGCCCGAGCGCGAACAGCATCTCGGTCGCCGACGGGACGAGGCTGACGATTCGCATCAACGCGAAACGATATGCGAGGACACGCCGGGACGGCGTCGGTGCCGCGAGTCAGGACCCTCAGGCTCCGGCCGCGGCGTGGAACTCGACCAGCTTGCCGTCCTGCGTCGCGACCCACACGGCGCTGCGACCGACCGCCAGCGCGACCGGCGGGCTGCTGAACGCGACCGAGCCAGTCACGGCCGGCGCGTTCGCGTTCGAGATCCGGTAGAGGCGCTTGGCCTGCTTGCCGATCGCCCAGATCGACCCCTGCTGCTCGAGGGCGGCGATCCCGTCGAGGGCCGGCGCGACCGCGACCGAGGCGTTCGCGGTCAGGTGCCCGGGCCGCGGATCAAAGCGAGTGACGGTGCCGTCGCTGCTCGCCGTCCAGACGCCCGCGTCGAACGTGACCGCCAGCGCGCCGGGACGCGCGTTTAGTGCGGTCGCCGACGGACCTCCTTGCAGGCTGATCCGCAGCAATCCGTCGGGGGCGGCGTTGACCGCCCACACCCAGCCCTCGCCCCAGCCGATGTCGACCGGCTGGGGAGTGACGCGGGTGCCGACGCCGAGCGGCCCGCCGTTGACGCCGGTGTGCGCGACGCTGCCGTTTCCGTCCGCCGCCCACGCGGATCCGTCGTTGGGGTCGACTGCGAGCGCGACGATCCCGGCGCTAAGCCGGCCGGTGGCCTGCTGTGCGCCAGTCGCGAGATCGAGCCGAGTCAGCGAGCCCGACGCCGACCCGACCCAAACGCCGCGGCGGCCGGCCGCGATCGCGGTCATCGAGCCCGCGACGGCGAACGTCGCGACGCCGCCGCCGGCCGGACGCACGCGCGCGACCTTGCCGGCGCTCGGAAGCGTCGCCCAGACATCGCCCGCGGGAGCGACCGAGATCGCGCCCGCGACCGCAGGCAGGGCGATCGTCTGCTCGGGGGCAAGGCCCGTGCCGCTGACGACCGTCGCCTCGGCGCCGCCGCTGGTCGCGGTGGCGCCGGTGCCGTGCGTCGTCGTCTTGCCGCCGCCGCCAGCGAGCAGCGCAACGAGGACGCCGATCACGACCAGCGCCGCGACGATCCCACCGGCAAGCAGCGCGCGGCGAGGCGCCCGGCCAGACGACGAGGGTCGAGCGCGCTGGACGGCCGTACGAGCTCCAGACGGACTTGACCGACGCCTGCGCCCGGTTGGCCCTGCGACGGGCACATCACGCCGGCCGCTCGGAGCTGGCGGTGCCTCCAAACCGGCCCGCGCGCCGCGGTCCGGCGTTGCCGGCGCCAGCCGGGGCATGCCCGAGACGCGAGTTCGGTCTGACACCAGCCGGCGCGTCCCGACCGCGAGCGCGTCGGTCTCGACCTCGGCCAGCGCGTAGTCGAGCGCGGCGGCGAGCTGGCCGGACAGGAACCGGTCTTCGGGGCGCTTGGCCATTGCCCGCGCGATGATCGCGTCGAGTTGCTCGGTGACGCCGCCGACCTCGGCGCGAGCGGACGGGACCGGATCGTTGATGTGGGCGTAGATCTTCGCCGCGTCGGTCGAGAGGTTGAACGGAACGTGCCCGGTCAGCGTCTCAAACAGCATGCATCCGAACGAGTAGACGTCGTCGGCGAACGTGCCCGGTGCGCCCTCCAGCCGTTCCGGAGAGGTGTAGTCAAGCGTCCCGACGAGCATCCCGGTGCGGGTGATGCCCCTGGCGTCCAAGCGCCTGGCAATCCCGAAATCCGTCAGGTAAACGTGGTCCTCCTGTCCGCGAGCCTGGGCGATCAGCACGTTGGCGGGCTTCACGTCACGGTGAACGAGTCCGCGGCCGTGTGCCGCGGCGAGGGCGAGCGCAACCGGCCGCAGCAGCGTCAGCGCGCGTGCCGGCGTCAGGCGCCCATGCTGGGTCAGCAGCACCCGCAGGTCGGTGCCGTCGACCCAGCGCATGATCAAATACAGGACACCGTCCAGCTCGCCGGCCTCGTACACGGGGATCACGTTCGGGTGGTCGATCGACGCGGCGATCTGCGCCTCGGTCTGGAAGCGCTCGCGAAACTCCGTGTCCTGGGTGAGGTCGGGCGCGATCGCCTTCAGCGCGACGGGGCGTCCGAGCGCGAGCTGCGTGGCGCGGTAGACGACCCCCATCCCGCCTCGCCCGGCGACTGACTCCAGCCGGCAGCCGGCGATCGTGGACCCCAATGCGAGGCCTGGCATGGGCCTGTTTATAGCGCTCCGGCCCCGGCCGTCGGGCGGATCCCGCGATCGCGCCGAATCGGCAACTTCTGCTGCTACCGTTCGCGGCGTCGCTGCATGACCGACGACGACCCATCCCGAACTAGCGGCATGCGGGTCGAGCGCTCCCCGCGGGCGCCGCAGTGAAGGCGCTGTTCATCATCCTCACCGGCCTGCTGGTCCTGGTCAATGCGTTCTTCGTGATCGCCGAGTCCGCGCTCGTGCGCACGCGCCCCGCGCGGCTGGAAGCGCTCGCCGAGGAGGGCGCGCGGGGGGCGCGGCTGGCGCTGGCGCAGATCGGCGACATCGGCGCCTACATCTCGGCTTGCCAGGTGGGGATCACGATGGCCTCGATCGGGATCGGCGCGCTCGGCGAGCCGGCGATCGCGCACCTGCTGGAGCCCGTGTTCGGGAGCCCGCTCGGCCATGGTGCCGCGGTTGCGATCTCGGTGATCATCGCCTACCTGCTGATCACGACCGTCCAGAGCACCGTCGGCGAGATCGTGCCCAAGCTCTACACGATCCAGCACGCCGAGGGGCTGGCGCGGCGGGTCGCCCGGCCGCTGCGGTTCTTCCGGTTCCTGTTTCACCCGTTCATCGTCGTCCTCAACGCCTCCTCGGACCGGATGCTGCGGATGCTCGGGACCGATCCGGACGCCGAGCCCGAGAGCGGCACGCCGGACGAGCTCAAGCGGATGATCGTTGCATCGCAGAGCGGCGGCCAGCTCGACGTCGGCGAGGCGAGCATGCTGACCGGCGTGTTTCACCTGCACGAGCAGGAGGCGCGCCAGGTGATGACGCCGATCCCGGCGGTTGTGACCGTCGACCTCGCCGAGACCGTCGGCGCCGCGCTGCGCCGCTGCGTGTCGAGCGGGCACTCGCGGCTGGTCGTGACCGAGGACGAGAACCAGGACCGCGTCCGCGGCATCGTGCACGTCAACCAGCTCGTCAAGCAGCTGATCGCCAGCGATGACGACGAGGCGCACTTCGACGCGCTCGTGCGCGAGGCGCCGCTCGTGCCCGAGACCAAGCCGCTCGATGATCTCCTTGCCGACCTTCAGCGCGAGCGCACCGAGCTGGCGATCGTGATCGACGAGTACGGGCGGACCGCGGGGATCGTCACGATCGAGGACATCATCGAGGAGGTCGTCGGCGAGATCTCCGACGAGACCGACCCTGCCGGCGGAGCGATCCGGCAGCTTGCAAACGGCGACTGGTTCGTGCGCGGCCACGTCGCGATCACAGATCTGGAGGACTACGGGCTCGAGCTCCCAGTCGACACCGACGCTTACAACTCCGTTGGCGGGTTCGTGTTCGCGGAGCTCGGTCGGCTGCCCAAGCGCGGCGACACGATCTCCGCAAACGGCTACTCGATCAGGGTCGAGTCGGTACGT
>JBEKRJ010000352.1:0-5541 GCA_049518835.1 Solirubrobacteraceae bacterium | reverse complement strand
CCCTCGCCCATGTCAACCTCGACGACTACCAGCCCTACCAGGCCGCCCGAGCCGACCTGCTATCTCGAGCAGAACGGATCGACGAAGCGATCGCGGCCTACGACCAAGCCATCGAGCTCACCGCCAACTCCGCCGAACGAGAGTTCCTTCGCCGGCAACGCCAGCGTTCGGCAGCCACCCCGCAACTTCCTTGAGTCAGGGCTCGCGGGCACAGCCCCCTCTCCGCGAAAGCAGGACCGTCGCCCCCGCCCGAGAGGTCGCGCCCTGCCTATCGAGCTCGTGAGCGACCAGTCCGATGCCCTGCTCTCAAGGAGGCGCTCGCCTCGTGCTAGCCGCTGGTCAGGATCGCCTCCGACTTCTGGATCGCGGGGATGAGCACCTGGTCTTGGTTGGTGAGCATGGCGACGACGTAACTGGTCTTTGGGTAGATGTCGATCTGTCCTTCGTAGCCGGGGGTGCCGCCGTTGTGGCCGATGAAGCTGATGCCGTTGATCGCCTGGTAGGCGAACCCGTAGGTGTATTTGTCGACGGGTGGGCCGCCGGGCTGCGGGGCGTTGACCCGGGGGACGAGGACGGTGTCGGTCATCGCCGGGCTGAGCAGCTTGTGGTCGAGCAGGGCTTGGGCGAACTTGAGCAGGTCTCCGACCGTCGAGTAGGCGCCGCCCGATGGGTTCGCGATCTGCTGCATGGCGCTGTTATCGCGAAGCGATGACGGCTGTGGCGTGGTGCTCTGCCCGGGCGCGGGGGGCGCACTGGTTCCCAGCGGCTGTCCGTTGGCGCCGACCAGCATGTAGCCGTGGGCCATGCCGGCGACCCTCGCCGGCGTGTATACGCTGACGCCGGTTTGAGTCATGCCGGCGGGCTGGAAGACGTGCTCGCGCACGTAGGCGGCATAGCTTTGCCCCGTGACGCTCTGGATGATCGCGCCGAGGGCGATGTAGCCGTCGTTGCTGTAGAGGAACTGCGAGCCTGGCTTGAACTGCAGCGGCTCCTTGACGATCAGGTGCATCATTGCGGCGAGAGTGCTCGGAGGGCTGGGGCGGCCGAGCGCGACGTTGCCGAGGCCGGAGGTCATTGTCAGCAGCTCGCCGACTGTGACCTGGTCGGCGATCGCCGGAGCGAAGCCTTTGAGGTAATGCCCGATCGTGTCGTTGAACGCGAGCTTGTGCTGCTCGACGAGCTGGGCGACTGCGACGGCTGTGAACAGCTTGCCGATCGAGGCGATGCAGAACTTGGTGTGCGGGGTGTTCGGTACTTCGGTCTCGCGGTCGGCGATCCCGTAGCCGGCGTCCAGCAGCTGTTTGCCATCTCTGGCTACGAGGACTGTCCCTGAGAACTGGCCCTGGGCGGCCTGTTGCTTTAGCCATTCGCTGAACGCTGTCCATTGCGCCTCAGACACCGGCGTTGTCGTCGTCGTCGCCCGGTCGCCCGGGGCCGTCCCGGCTGGCGTGCCGCCGGATGGCCCGAGCGAAGCGCAGGCCTGTGAGGCCGCTTTGAACTGCGGCGAGCTTGGGTCGATGCCGGATGCCGGTGAGAGCTGGATGTGACCGTCCACCGGGTTTGGGAAGTTGGGCACTCCGTGTGTGCGCATGCACTGCGCGTACTGGGCGGCTGGGTCGGGGTTGCGGTTTGAGTGCTTGAGGTGGTGAGTTGCATCGCTGCTGGCGGAGCTCGCGCCGCAGCCCGCGGCCGACAGTGCGGCGCAGACGAAGGCCGCCGTCACCGCCCTAGCAAGTCGGGCGCGCGAGCGTCGCGCTGAAAGGCTCGTGGGTCCGCTGTCGGGTCTGGTAGTCATCGCTTGCCTCCGTATCTGCGGTTGGATGTATCGGAGGCGGTTGTAGACAGGCAGCGGTAACACCAGCTCTATGGAGGCCGTTACCTCGTTGTTACACGCGATCGGGCATCCTCTGCCAGCGGTCCGGCCGGCGTTCGCGCCGAGATTGAGAACCGCGATGCGAACAGCCTTCACCGACGCATGAGCACACTGGCATCCCGAGCGCTCCTACCGCGGCGAACGGTGCGCCTGCGCCTGACTCTGCTGTATGGCGGCCTGTTTGTCGCCTCGGGCGCGGCACTGCTCGCGATCACCTACGTGTCGGTCGAGCGCTCCACCGGGCACGTGATGTCAACCCACGCGTACGGACCGCTCAGACAGTCGACCGGGGTGAGGGCCCCGTTGCCGAAGCTGCCCGCGCTGGCGCAGTTGCAGAGCCGCGACCTCGCTCGGCAGCATGCCTCCGATCTGCATCAGCTGCTGGTCTGGTCGGGGATCGCCCTGGCGCTGATGGCCGCCCTATCGATCGCGCTCGGCTGGCTGATGGCCGGCAGGGTGCTCCGGCCGCTGCGTACGATGACGGCAAGCACCCGGCGGATCTCCGAGGCGAGCCTTGATCAGCGCCTGGCGGTCCATGGGCCCAATGACGAGCTCAAGGAGCTGGGCGACACGATCGACGGGCTCCTGTCCAGGCTCGAGGCCGCGTTCGACGCGCAGCGACGGTTCATCGCCAACGCCTCGCACGAGCTGCGCACCCCGCTGGCGATGATGCGCACCTCGCTCGACGTGGCCACCGGCAAGCCTGGAACGGCCCCGCCGCAGTTGACCGAGCTCGACCACAAGCTGCGCGAAGGACTGGGCCGGGCCGAAGCGCTGCTGGAGAGCTTCCTGACCCTCGCCCGCGCGCAGAACGGTGCGCTGCAAGACCGCAGCGCTGTGCCTATCGACGAGATCGCCGTCGCGGCGATCGACGCGCGAATAGGAGAGATCGCCGACAAACGAATCGATGTCCACCAAGAGCTCGCGGGTGCCCGGGTCGGCGGTAGCGCCGCGCTGCTGGCGAGAATGGTCGAGAACGTGATCGACAACGCAATCCGCCACAACGAGCCCGGCGGCTGGATCGGGATCGGAACTGACACCGCGGCAGGGCTCGCGCGGCTGACCGTCGAGAGCGGTGGGGCAACGCTCGACGAGAGCAAAGTGCGGGAGCTGGCCCGCCCGTTCACGCGGCTCGGGCCCGCGCGCACCGGCTCACAGAACGGGGTTGGTCTGGGTCTGTCGATCGTCGCTGCGATCGCAGCCGCGCACGGCGGCAAGCTCGAGCTGCACGCCCGCCCGCAGGGAGGCCTCGGGGTCGTGATCGACCTGCCTGACGCGATGCACACCGCGGCCGCCGGAGCGCAAGCGTGAGGGTGCTCGTGATCGAAGACGAACGGCGGCTCGCCGACGACATCGCTGAGGGCCTGCGCGACCAGGGCATAGCCGTCGACGTCGCCTACGACGGTCTCGCCGCCGTCGCCAAGCTCAACGTCAACCCATACGACGTGCTCGTCCTCGACCGCGACCTCCCCGGACTGGACGGCGACACGATCTGCCGGATGATCGCCGACAGCGACAACCCAGCGATGATCCTGATGCTCACCGCCGCAGGCTCACCCAGCGAACGTGTCACGGGCCTGTCGCTCGGCGCTGACGACTACCTGCCCAAGCCATTCCACTTCCCCGAGCTGGTGCTCAGGATCCGGGCGCTCGCCCGGCGCAAGCCGGCGATCCCGACACGCGTCCTCAGAGCCGCCGGGATCGAACTCGACCCGATCAAACGCACCGCCACCCGCGACGGACTCCCCCTCGAGTTGAGCGCCAAAGAGCTCGGGCTGCTCGCGGCGTTGCTCAAAGCCAGCCCCGGCGCGCTCAACGCCGAACAGCTCCTTGAACAAGTCTGGGACGAGAACGCCGACCCCTTCACCCGAACCGTCCACGTCACGATCGCCAGGCTCAGGCGCAAGCTCGGCGAGCCCCAGCCGATCCAGACCACTCCAGGAATCGGATACCGCATCACCACCCCCCACCCGACAGCCTGAGACTCGATCGGCTAGCGAGACTGCCACGCATCTTGTCCGTCTGGCCAGCGAAGCCTGGCCGACGGGACCTCCGCGCGGGTCTTGTGCCCCAGCGGTTGCGGCTTGCTGCGAGGAATGCGCGGAGCCAGCGCGCAAATCGGCCTCGACCTCACCCGATCTCCCTGGACATGCGATTACCCGGCCTCCTGCCGCAGGAACTCGACCGCCTCCCCGGCGGGTGGGAGCATGGAGATCTCGGCGGCCACCCGACGTGCGGCAGCCTGGTAGGAGCCATTCGCGAGGACCCGCGTGAGCGCGTCACGGATACCGGCGGCGGACCAGTCGGCCCGCGTGAGGTTGACGCCGGCGCCGAGGGCCTCGACCTGCGCGGCGTTTCGTGGTTGATCGGAGAGCATCGGCATCGTCACGATCGGGACCCCGGCGCGCAGGCCGCCCAGCACCGTCCCAAAGCCGCCATGACAGAGCATCCCTGAGGCGTGCTGCCACAACGACGCCTGCGGGACCCACCGTGCACCCCTTACGTTCGCTGGCGGCGAACCGAGAGCGGACAGATCTGCTCGCTCCCCGACCGTCACCAAGGCGCGCACCTCGAGCGGCGTCAACGCGGCGAATGCTGCGCGTATCAGCGACGGAAATGCGCGAGAGCCCGACGCGACCGAGCCGAAGGTCACGTACACCAGCGGTGCCTTCCCGGACCAGAGCCACGAGCGCTCCTCGTCCGCGAGCGGTTCGGGCACCGTCGCGTCGCGGTAGCGGCGGACGACTGTCAGCGCCGCCTGGCCAGGATCGTCGAGGCTGGCAGGCGCGAACGTCAGCAGCGGCGACCTCGCGATCGACGCGACCGCGCTGGCCAGCCCAGGAAAGCCTTCGGTCGCGTGGACGACGGCCGTCGCGTCGACGCTCGCCATGCCGGGCGCGACCCGCACATGCGGCACGCCGGCCTCCTCGGCCGCCAACGCGGAGGCGTAGTGGAACGTCTCGCGTAACACGAGATCCGGGTGGAAGCTGCGGATCGCCGCGCGCGTCCCGGGTAGCGCGGCCGGAGTGTGCAGACGGCCGTAGAGCTCCCGCACGAGCATCGGTCCGGCCTGCGCCGGGCGATCTGACGGCAGCGAGGCGAAGACCTGACCGACCTGCTCGCGTGTGACGTCGCCCACCACCCAGCTCTCAAGCCGGGCCCGCCTCGCCATCGCGACCGACTCCGCTGGGACCGCGGCGAGCACCTCGTGCCCAGCGCCGGCGAGCGCCACAGCGAACGGCGCTACCGACATGAAGTGCCCCGCCCCACGGGTGCTCGCAACCAGGACTCGCATCAGGCACCATCATTCCCGAAAGTTGGGGCCGCGGTGTCCGCGTCGGTCGCGCACGGCGCCTCGCAGGCCGCTCGCCGCTCTTGGAGTCGCCAGGTGCGCGACCGTTCTTGGTCGGAGATCGGCCGGACGGCGCCGAGCCGGCACCACCGCCCAGCGGCGAGGAGCCCCGTCGACGTTGAGGCCGGCATTGCGCCGTGGCCGACGAGCATCATCGAGGTCGATGCCTGTTACGCCTCGCCTCAGTGATGAGACTCCGGCGCACCCATCTCCCGTTCCTGCTCTCCCGACGAGGCGAGCGATGCATGGGAGGTCGCGCGAACCACGACCGCTCGAGGGTATGGCAGGTTCTGGGTCGATGTAGCCGGCCACGAAC
>JBEKRJ010000351.1:0-5546 GCA_049518835.1 Solirubrobacteraceae bacterium | reverse complement strand
TACATCACCGCCCGAAGCTCGGACGGCTTGACGCCGACGATCCGCGCGGAGCTGAGCAGCTCCGACGGCGAGATCGCGCCGCCGAGGACGTAGTGAGCGAGCATGTCGGCGAGCCGGACGATCGCGGCCTCGCCGTCGCAGTCCTCGGCATGGTGGCGCTCGATCACGCTCGCCAGCGACTTGGGCAGCCCCCAGCGCCGGGCGAGGACACCGCCCACGAGCGCGTGGTCGACGCCGAGCTCGCGCCGTTCGCGCTGGATGCGCTCCTCGGGGGTGCGCGCCTCGCCGTGGACCTGGCGCGGGTAGCCGGGGTAGGCGTGCACGAGCACGAGCTTGCCGATGTCGTGCAACAGCGACGTGACCATCAGCCGGTCGCGCGACTCGTAGCCGAGCTCGCGCCCGAGCCGGTCGGCCGCCCGCTGGGTCGCGACCGCGTGCAGTCGGAAGCGCTCAGGGGTGCCCTGCCAGACGGCGGTGCGCTCGAAGAAGTCAAACGTCCGGGCGCGGCTCGCGATCGCGTGCACGGTCTGGGGCGAGAGCACCTCGACCGCCTTGACCGCGCTCTCGACGCGACCGTGCGTGCGGCCGTCGACCTGGTTGGCGAGCCGCAGCACGCCGACGGCCAGCGCGACGTCGGCCTCGACCGCCGCGACCACGTCTGCCGTCGGCGGGTCGCCCACCTCGAACAGCCGCATCACGCGGTTGCGCGACTCGACGAGCATCGGGAACGCCTCGAGCGCCTCGAAGGCGGCGGTGAGACGACGTCCATGTCCCTCGTTGTGGCGGCGCTCGCGCGCGGCGTAAGGGTCGGTAGGCACTGTATCTGCCTCTACGAGGGGCACTACTGCGGGTTCACTGATCCGCGTGATCGCATCGGAGCGGACCGGGACCTTGATTCTTTGTGTCGCTTGCATCCCTGCCATTTGTCCCGGTCATCGGCAGACGTTTGATGCGATTTAGGAGCTTATCCTGGATGCGGCGCGCGTCAGCGCTCGATCGATGCGAGCGAGCGTCTCCTCGCGTCCGAGCAGCGCGACGCTTTCGAAGATCCCCGGCGACACCGTCGTCCCGGCGATGGCGACGCGGACCGGCTGGAACACCTTCGCCGGCTTGGTGGCGTGGCTCTCGACGACGCCGCGCAGCGCGGCCTCGACGTTCTCTACGGTGAACGGCTCGGCCGCGGCCAGCGCCTCGCGCGCCGCACGCAGGTTCTCGATCCCGCCGTCGCGACAGATCACCTTCTCGAACGCGACCTGGTCATCGGCGGGCCCGTCGAAGATGAACCCGGCCAGCGGCCAGAAGTCGGCCAGGGTCTGGATCTTCTCGGCCGAGATCTCGACCGCGCCGCGCAGCCCGGTGCGCCCGGTGTACTGCTCCAGGCGCACAACCAGGTCGTCGATCGGCAGCTCGCGCAGCCAGTGGCCGTTCATGTGGCGCAGCTTCTGCTCGTCGAACACGGCGGGGTTCTTCGACACCCGCTCGAGCCGGAAGCGATCGGCCAGCTGGCGCATCGTGAAGTACTCCTCGTCGGCGGCGAAGCCGGCGCCGAGCAGCGCGATGTAGTTGATCACCGCCTCGGGCAGGTAGCCGGCGGCGCGCAGCTCCTGTACCGACGCCGCCCCGTGGCGCTTTGACAGCTTGCGCCCATCGGGGCCGTGCAGCAGCGGCAGGTGCGCATAGCGGGGGGCGCCGGCACCGAGTGCGTCGAACACCTGCAGCTGCTTAGGAGTGTTGGACAGGTGATCCTCGCCGCGGACGACATGAGAGATCGCGCCGTCGAGGTCGTCGATCGCGTTGGCGAACACGTACAGCGCCGAGCCGTCGGCGCGCGCGATCGCAAAGTCGTCCATGCTCGCGTTCGGGAAGCTGACCTGACCGCGGATCACGTCGTCGACGACCGTCTCGCCGCCATCGGGCCAGTGCAGCCACACCGCCCCCGAGCCCTCCGGGCGGCCGCGGTAGCCCGCGCCCGCGCCGTGGCGCTCCTTGTAGGCGCGGCGATCGTCGGCGGTCGCGTTGGAGCGATACGCGTGGCCGCTGGCAAGCAGCGCTGCAGCGACCTCGGCGTGCCGGCCGGCACGGTCGGTCTGGAACGTCGGCCCCTCGTCGAAGTCGAGCGCCAGCCACCGCAGCGCGTCGAGGATCTGCTCGACGTTCTCCGGAGTCGATCGCTCGCGGTCTGTATCTTCGATCCGCAGCACGAGCGTGCCTCCGTGACCGCGCGCCAGCAGCCAGTTGTAGAGCGCCGTGCGGGCGCCGCCAATGTGCAGCGCTCCGGTCGGGGAGGGAGCAAAGCGTACGCGCATGAAATCACCAAGATGCTAATCGGCGCCCACGTTTCAAACGCAGGCGGGCTCGCAAAGGCCGTGCAACGAGGCGTTGCGCGCGGCTGCAACGCGATCCAGATCTTCAACCAGTCGCCGCGCATGTGGCGCCCGACGGCATACGGTGAGGACGACTTCGACGCGTTTGCAGCGGCGCGCGCCGAGAGCCCGGTCGACGCCGTCCTGATCCACGCCGTGTACCTGCTCAACTGCGCCTCGCAGGACGCCGAGATCCGCGACAAGTCGCGCGCCTCGCTGATCCAGTCGCTGCGGGTCGGCGCCGCCATCGGCGCCCGCGGCGTCGTCCTTCACCCAGGGTCGGCGAAGCGCGGCGAGGTAGCCACGGCGATCGACCGGGCCGGCAAGGTGATCGCCGAGGCGCTGTCGGAGTCCGAGCACTGCGAGCTTCATCTCGAGGACACCGCCGGTGCAGGGGGAACGTTGGGGCGCTCGTTCGAGGAGCTCGCGCAGCTGCTGGCCGCCGCGGACGATGATCGTCGGCTCGGCGTGTGCCTGGACTCATGTCACCTGCTCGCGTCGGGGTACGACATCCGGACCGCGAGTGGCCTGGCCGGCACGCTCGACGACTTTGACCGCGTCGTCGGCGCGCAGCGCCTGCGCTCGCTGCACGTCAACGACTCGATCACGCCGCTGGGCTCCAACCGCGACCGGCACGCGCTGCTCGGGGAGGGCGAGCTCGGTCAAGCCGGCTGTGCCACGTTCCTGTCCGAGCCGCGGTTCGAGCAGCTCGTGTGCGTGCTCGAGACCGGCCACGACGGCGGCGCACCGGCGGCGGCGGATGTGGCGCTTGCAATCAAGTTGCGAAAGCGCGGTCAGTCCACGCGCGCTCGCCCGAGCAAGAAAGGTTGACCGATGGGCACTGTAGAGGCAGACGCGCTGGTCGTGTTCGGGATCACCGGCGACCTGGCGAAGAAGATGACGCTGCGCTCCCTGTACCGCCTCGAGCGGCGCGAGCTTCTGCACTGCCCGGTGATCGGGGTGGCGGTCGAGGACTGGAGCATCGACAAGCTGCGCGAGCACGCGCGCGAGGCGATCGAGGACACCGGCGAGCAGCTCGACGAACAGCTGTTCACGCGCTTCGCGGGCCGGCTGCGGTATGTGAAGGGCGACTTTGGCGACGAGCAGACGTACGCCGCCGTGCACGATGCCGTCGGCAAGGAAGGCGCCCAACAGCCCACGTTTTACCTCGAGATCCCGCCGTCGCTGTTCGGCACGGTCGTCGCCGGCCTTGACCAGGCCGGGCTGCTGGCCGACGGGCACCGCGTCGTCGTCGAGAAGCCCTTTGGCCACGACCTCCAGTCCGCCGGGGAGCTCGCCGCCGACCTGCACAAGCACCTCGCGGAGTCGCAGCTGTACCGGATCGATCACTTCCTCGGCAAGATGGGACTCGAGGAGATCCTCTACCTGCGGTTTGCGAACACGATGCTCGAGCCGGTTTGGAACCGCAACTACCTAGCGTGCGTGCAGATCACGATGGCCGAGCGCTTCGGGGTCGAGGATCGCGGCCACTTCTACGACCCCGTCGGCGCGCTGCGCGATGTGGTCGTCAACCACCTGTTGCAGCTGCTCGCGGCGGCGGCAATGGAGCCGCCCGCGGGCGCGGACCCCGACACGCTCAAGGACGCCAAGAACGCCGTGTTCCGCTCGATCCCCGACGCCGACCCGGCGCACTACGTGCGCGGCCAGTACGAGGGCTATGACCAGATCGCCGGCGTCGCCCCTGGCTCGAGCACCGAGACCTACGCGGCGCTGCGCCTCGAGATCGACAACTGGCGCTGGTCCGGAGTGCCGTTCTTCATTCGCACCGGCAAGCAGCTCGCGACGACCGAGACCGAGCTGCGCCTGGTGTTCAAGCATCCACCGAGCGTGCGCTTCATCACGTTTGCCCATCGGCGTCCGCAGCCGAGCCAGATCGTGTTCAAGATCGATCCGTCGACCGGCATCCGGATGGTTCTCGACGCCCACCGGGCCGACCAGCAGGGGCCGACCGAGATCCAGCTCGACATGGAGTTTGCGCAGGAGGGCGGCGAGGGCGCGACGCCGTACGAGGTGCTGCTGCAGGCGGCGCTGGCCGGCGACAGTACGCACTTCACTCGGCAGGACAACGTCGAGGAAAGCTGGCGCATCATGCAACCGCTGCTCGACGCCCCGCCGGCGGTTCACCGCTACGCCCAGGGCAGCTGGGGACCGTCGGAGGCAGATCGGCTCGTGGCGATGTTCGGGGGCTGGCACGGACCCTGGGTCCCGGCTCACTGAGGCGTTTGTGGCGCCGTCGGCGAGGGCACACGGTGACCAGAAGGAAACCGCGCGGGCGGCATCGACGCGCTAGCTTCAGGTGGCTGGCGCCCGAGCGACGGCAGCACATGACACACGGCAAAGCGCCACCAGGCAGCAAGAGGAGACGAGATGGCGGACGAGCGGCGCAGCAACCCAAGCGAGGAGGTGCGGCGCCTGTACGAGGACGCCGAGAGCCGTACCGCACAGGCGTTTGAGGAAGTCGTGTCGCGCGGGAGCTTCGGCGAGTTGCTCGCGCGGATGACCGAGAACGCGGTTGCAGTGACGAAGATCGGGACCGACGTGCTCGATCTGGCGCTCCGCAACCTGCGGCTCGCCGGTCGTCAGGATGTGACCCGGCTCGCGCGGCAGTTGGCGCGCACCGAGGACAAGCTCGAGATGGTCCTGCAGGAGGTCGAACGACTCGCCGACCAGCTCGAGGTCGAGGGTCGCTCCGGGGGCGGGCGCGCGGGCCGGCGCAGCTCGGCCAACGGCAGCACGGACAATGCCGCCGCCGCCGGCGGCGGGGCTGGCGCTCCGAGGGGCGCGCGGGGGGCGAAGTGAACCGCCTCGAGCGGTTGGCGCGAACGCCGGCAGCCGCGATCGAGTTCGCCAACATCCTGCTCACGCAAGACGACGCGAAGATCGGGATCACGCCCAAGGACGTCGTCTGGACGCACCGCAAGACGACGCTCTACCGGTACCGCTCGGCGCAGCGCCGGCATCCGGTGCCGGTGCTGCTGGTGTTTGCGTTGATCAACCGGCCCGACATCTTCGATCTACGTCCCGGCAATTCGTTCGTCGAGTTCCTGCTGCGCGAGGGCTTTGACGTGTTTCTGATCGACTGGGGCTACCCCGAGGAGGAGGACAGCGACTTCGGCCTGGAGGAATACGTCTGCGACGAGCTGCAGTGGGGGATCCGCGAGG
>JBEKRJ010000350.1:0-5560 GCA_049518835.1 Solirubrobacteraceae bacterium | reverse complement strand
CGCAAGCGGCGACAGGTCGCCGCGGGCCAGCGTCAGGCGCGTCGGTCTGTGAACGCCGCGGCCAGCGCTGCGACCAGCTGGACGAGACCGGCTTCGTCAGCGGGATAGGTGCGCTGCCGGTGGCAAGCGGGCATATCGCGGGTCCCAGTACCTCGTCTCCGCTCGGGTGTTGTCAGGCTCGACGACGAGCACAGTCGCCGGCGGCAGCTTGCGCACGCCTTGCGAGCACGGTTAGGGGTGCCGGCACCACCGCGTGCCAGCTGAGTAGTGGTGCAGCGCGATCGGGTCCAGCGCCGTTTCGACGCCGCCGCCGGCTAGTGCTAGTAGCGCGGGGAGCGTCGAGCCGAGGCGCAGCGCGCCGTCGAGTCCGCCAGATACAGCGGCTTGATGCCGAGCCGGTCGCGCGCCAGCACCAGCCAACCACTGTCTCGCTCGGCCAAGGCAAACGCGAACATCCCTGCCAATCGCTGCACGCAGGAGTGCCCCAACGGTGGTGCGCCTTCGCGATCACCTCAGAGTCGCTCATCGAGAAGAACGCGTAGCCGTGAGATTCCAACTCGGCCCGCAGTTCGCGGTGGTTGTAGATGCAACCGTTGAAGACAAGCGCGATCCCAAGCTCGGAATCGACCAGCGGTTGCGCCCCGCGCTCGGACAGATCGATCACCTTCAGCCGGCGATGGGCGAGAGCGACCGCGCCGGACGACCAACTCCCGCAGCCGTCAGGCCCGCGCCGCGCCAGCCTTGCGGCCATTCGCTCGACCGCCGCGACGTCAGCAGCGCGATCTCTCGCCAGCTCGCCGGCGAGCCGCACATCAGGCCGCGACCGAGCATCGCGCGTGCCACGTCAGCACGTCAAACCGGGTGCGCATGCACACACCCGACACTTTGCCCCGCCGGGGGCGCACAAGCTCCGGCCATATGTACATAAACCCGCGCGAAGGATCGGGCCAGCGGCCAACCGACTCCCGTGGCCGCAGGGCTTACGCCGGCCGTTCCAATCGACCGACGCCAGCAGCTACGGCGATCAGCTCATCGAACAGAGCACGGTGGGGTGGGAGCTCCACGAGCGTCTCGGCATGCCACTATTAAAACGGCCACCACGAATGGCGAGCCGACTGCCCGTCGACGAGATGGGTGGGTCGCCGACCTTCCTCTGATTGACGATGGGCGATCGCGTCGCCAACGACATCCGGCAGATGCTGGTGTAGCGTGCCGCCGCGCGCGACGTTGAGCGCTTGCGCGCCGCGGCAAATGCCCAGGATCGGCAGCTCGAGCCGCAGCGCCTCACGAGCGATCGCGTACTCGAACGCGTCAAGACCCGGCTCCGTCGCACCGAGCTCGACATGCTCCCGTGCACCGTACACCGCAGGTGCAAGATCCGGACCGCCCGACAGCGCCAACCCATCCAACCGAGACACCAGCGCCGGAGCGTCCGCCGGCGCGAGCGGCGGCATCACGACCGGCAGCGCCCCCGCCGCCGCGATCGCGCGCACGTAGGTCATCCCGAGCGCCATCTCAGCATCCGGCGGCTCCCCGTGTCGCCGTAGCGTGGTGGGCTCACGAGGTCGCAGCTCAGATGTTGTGACGCCGATCAGAACACCCATCGTCACCTAAGCATCGCCGCCGGCGCGGAAATGCATATCTACCGGTGGCCAATATTCAATATCACACGGCGACGGTTGTCCGCAACGGCCCATCGGAGGGAGAACCACCCTGCCTCGGATGAGCGACATCAGGCAGCTCGTCGACGCACCTGCGTCGCGCAACCCCGCGACCGCTGACGTTACCGCACAGCTGCGCGATGACGCCCACTTATCGTCCGCGCTCCCGCGCAGCGCGAGGTCGCGGCGCAGCGCGAATCGTGAGCGGCGTCCGTATGCCAGCGACATGCGCTGAGAGACGCTATGCCTATGGGACGGGTGATGGCCTTACCTCGCACACTCCGCGAGCCGGACTGGCGGGGGGGGAGTCTGCATCCGACCTATCTCCGTTCGGATCGCTGTTGCAGCGGACGACGCGTCCGGGACGTCCGCTGTCCGATCCAGGCTGCCGGGTGGGAGCCGGCCACCTGGCATGCCGGCGAGGGCTCGCCCGGCGGAGCCCCGGGTGGCCACCAGCGGGTTACGTCACGCGCAACTCGCTGGTGCTGATGGCGAAGGCGTTCTGAGGGGGTATGTGACGTCGGTGGACGCGCGCAAGGCGTGGCACGCCCTACTCGAGCGAAGCTCGGCGACCACGCCCGGGCGCTGGCGGCGACGCTGCTACCGCTCCCGGGCGTGGTGCGCGAGTGGTCGGGGCTCGGGGCCGCGCCGCGGGTATCGGTCACCTCGGCCATCCCGCCCGGTGCGCTAGAGCGCGGCGCCGCGGCGACCGCTCCAGCCGCGGAATCCGCGACGGAGGATCGTGAAGCGGGCCAGGAAGAACAGCGGGATCAGGATCCACAGGCCGCTGGCCACGCCGACGATCAGGTGAATGGCGATGATGGCCAGGATGATCGGGACGATCGGGATCATTCGTAGGCCACCGAGCAGGCCGAAGCCGGTGCGGCCGCCCGAGCCGCGCCGAGCCGGCTCGCCCGGCAGGTCGCGGGTGAGCTGCGCCAGCTCGCCGACGGTCTTGGCGGCGAAGCAGCTGTCCAGGCGCTCCTGAAATTCCTCCGGGTCGAGGCGCCCGTTGGTGTGGTGCTGGCGCAGCCGGTCGGCGGTCGCGTCGCGGTCGGCGTCGCTTGCGCGCAAGTTGGGGTCCCGCATCATCTGGCTGATCGTGCTGTATCCGTACATCGGTGCTCCCTTCGATCTGTGTGGTTCGGTCGCGTGCTGCAGAGAGAAGCCTCCTCTCCGGTGGGCGATTTGTCGTCCGGCGAGGGGCGGCTTCGGTGATACTCCCGGCGTTTGACCGCAGCGCCACGGTGTACTCCCGCCGGAGTAGTCGCGGCTGCGCCCGGGAGCCGATGACGACCCCCGCGGGCAGGGCTATCGTGCGGCTGTGACCCGGTCTGGCTGGATCCGCCGCACGGACGTGCGCCTCGCCGCGATGTGCGGGGTGATCCAAATCGTGGTCACGGCGGGGTCGGCGCATCACGCGTCGCGCATTCACAGTTGCTGGTGGGCGTCCGCGTGCCACCCTGCAAGCGAGCTCGACGCCGGTGCCTACGCGCTGCTCGGGCTCGGCCCGCTTGCGCTCGTCCTGCGGCGGCGGTTCCCGCGCGCGGTGCTCGCGTTCGTGTTCGCCGTCACGGCGGGGTACGTCGCCCGCGGCTATCTGCTGGGCCCGAACTTCCTGTCGCTCGGGTTCGCGATCGTGTCGGCGGCGTTCGCCGGGGAGCGTGTGCTCGCGCTGGCCGCGGGCGGCGCCGGCTGGCTGCTGTTTCTTGGGCTGCCGTGGGCGCTCGGGCACTCGGGCGCGCCGAGGGTGTTGGCGGCGCTGGCGATCGCCGCGTGGCTGCTGGTGGCGCTGGCCAGCGTCGAGGGGATGCGCGGCCGCCAGGAGCGCTTCGCGCAGGCCAAGCGGGCGCGCGAGCTCCGGGCCCGCCGCCAGGCCGACGAGGAGCGGCTGCGCATCGCCCGCGAGCTGCACGACGTGCTGGCGCACAACATCTCGCTGATCAACGTCCAGTCCGGCGTCGCCCTGCACCTGATCGACGAGAAGCCCGAGCAGGCCCGAATCGCGCTGACGGCGATCAACGAGGCGAGCACCGACGCGCTGCGCGAGGTCCGCTCGGTGCTCGGCGTGCTGCGCGGCACCGGCGAGCACGCGCCCCGGACGCCGACGGCGGGCCTGGACGGCCTCGACGACCTCGTCTCCCGCACCAACGCGGCCGGCGTAGGGGTCACGCTCGAGGTGCACGGCGAGCGCCGGCCGCTCCCGGCGAGCATCGATCTGGCAGCGTTCCGGATCGTGCAGGAGTCGCTGACGAACATCGTCCGCCACGCCAGCGCCGGCGCCGCCATCGTCGAGCTGACCTACGGCCCCGAGGAGCTGACCGTAAAGGTGGACGACGACGGACCCTGGCCGGGCGCGGCGTCGGCGCCCGATCGCGATGGTGGTGGCAATGGCATCCCCGGCATGCGCGAACGCGCGGTCGCTCTCGGCGGCACGCTCGACGCCGGCCCCCGATCCAACGGCGGGTTCCGCGTCCGCGCGCGAATCCCGTTGCCGGGCAAATGACCGCTGTGATCCGCGTGCTGCTGGCCGACGACCAGGCGCTGCTGCGCGCCGGGTTCCGCGCGCTCTTGGACGCGCAGGACGGGATCGAGGTGGTCGGCGAGGCGGCGGATGGGCGCCGGGCGGTCGACCTCGCGCGCGCGCTCACGCCCGACGTCGTCCTGATGGACATCCGCATGCCGACACTCGACGGAATCGCCGCGACCCGCGAGATCGCCGCGGACCCGACGCTCGCCGGCGTCCGGATCGTGATCCTGACCACGTTCGAGCTCGACGAGTACGTGTTCGACGCGATCCGGGCCGGGGCGGCTGGCTTCCTGGTTAAGGACACCAAGCCGAGCGACCTGATCGAGGCGGTTCGAGTGGTGGCCGGCGGCGAGGCGCTGCTGTCGCCGTCAGTCACGCGCCGGCTGATCGGCGAGTTCGCCGCGCGCGCAAAGGAGCCGCCCCGCTCGGCCGCGTTGGAGGAACTGACCGACCGCGAGCGCGAGGTGATGGCACTCGCCGCCGCCGGCCTGTCCAACGAGCGGATCGCCGAGCGCCTCGTCGTCAGCGCCGCCACGGCCAAAACGCACGTCAGCCGAGCGATGATCAAGCTCGGCGCCCGAGACCGCGCGCAGCTCGTCGTGCTCGCCTACGAGTCCGGCCTCGTGCGACCCGGCTGGCTCGAGTGACCCGGCGGGCGCGAGCGGCTGCCCGTCAAACACTTAAGCGACGCCGACGCTCAACGAGGTCGCGCTGCTGGTTTGGCGCCGCGGGGGCACTCTCGCGCTCACGGGCGCCTCCGTCCCAACGCATCCGCTGTGACGCCCATTGACGCCCGAGATCGACCGCGACACCCATCACCCACAGAGCCTCCCAAATCATCAGCGCCGGTGAGGGCGCGTTGCATTTCATCGTCGAGTCGCGGGTTGCGATACACGCCTCGCTTGGATTATCTGCCGGGTCTCAGGGTCCTTGTCCTGACTCATCTTGGCGTTGCGCCGCACACGTTCGATCAGGAGCCGGATGCCGCCAATGCCTTTCGCGACTGGGCCCCCCACTCATCCACGAAGGGATGAGGCTCTACTCGACCCGCCACGGTACGGAACTGTCGTTTGGAGGGAGGGCGCGGCGGCTCCTCCGCGGTGTCTGGTTTCTGCCGTAGAGACCGCGCAGGGCCTTGCGCGTGAGCCCGCGGGTGGTGGGCGCTGGGCCGGCAGCGAGGTGCCCGGCAGGGTTGATTCAAACCGTGCGCACCGCCGAGCGCTGGGCTCGGCGGTGCGCCCCTTGTGCTCGGCGGCTTGGGCTCAGTCGGGTGCGAACGCGCCGCGGAGGAACGCGGTGGCCTGGGCGATAGCCGCGCGCGTCGCTTCGGTCTGGCTCAGTGCATTGAGCAGCATGAAGTCATGACAGG
>JBEKRJ010000349.1:0-5577 GCA_049518835.1 Solirubrobacteraceae bacterium | reverse complement strand
CGAGGGTCCTGGCCTGGTAGTAGAGCGCCAGCGGGTTGGTCCGCTCGCCCCAGCCGTAGCGTTGGGCGACCATCGTCGCAAACGGCGTCCCGGTCCAGGCCCACATGAACGCCGCAAATGCCGTCACGCCCGTGAGCGACAGCAGCGGCGCGAGCAGGCTGGCGCGCGCGCCGGCGTCTCGCCACCCGCGGCCGTGCAGCTCGATCGCCGCCGCGACCGCGCAGACGACGATCAGTACGAGCGCGGTCGGCCCGGTGGCGGTCGCGACCCCGGCCAGGCACCCGGCCAGCAGCCACCGCCGGCGCTCCAGCGCGAGGATGCACCCCGCCGCGAGCGCGATCAGCACCCCCTCCGAGTAGATCATCGAGAACACGACCGAGCCCGGGAACAGGCAAAACAGCAGCGCCGCCCGGCGGCCGCTGTCAGCGCCCCACCAGCCGCTCGCGAGCCGCTCGACGAGCACCGTCGCGACCAGCCCGCCGACCAGCGCGATCACCAGCCCGGCGACGTCGGGCGTGACCGCGAACGCGTGCGATCCGAGCCACATCAGGATCGAGTACATCGGGAAGAAGCCCAACGTCGTGCGCGTGTGCAGCGCCTGCGCCGGATATCCGTGCTCGGTCAGGTCGCGATACCAGCGGCCATCCCATTGGGAGATCTCGGTCGCGAAGCGGTGGTGGCGCAGGATCGCGTCGGCGACGGCAACGGCGAACAGGAGTGCCCGCGTGCCGACGTACACCGCGATCACGAGTTGCAGCCGGCGCAGCTCGGCGGTGATCGGCGCCAGCCGCGCGCGCCACAAGGACGGCCGACGATCCCCCCGCAGGGGCGCCGGCGACGGCTCGTCGACGACGATGCCGACGGTCGCGCCGCGCGCGGCCGCTGCGTCTGAGCTTGCCTCCGCGGGAGCGTCGACGGGCGGCCGGCTCAGCTCCGGCGCTGTGTCCACGAGCGACAGTCTAGGCGCGCCCCGGCTCGCGGCGCCGCAGCGCTCGGAACTCGTCGAGCGCCTCCTGCTCGGCCAGGCGCCGGTGGTCCATCGGGCCGATCGAGAGGTCGTGAGCGGCATCGCGGCACCAGAATCCCGGGTGCCGGCGCAGCCAGCGCCCCGCGTCCCGGCGCCCCAAGCTGATCAGCTCGGACACGAACAGCGGGTCGAACAGCAGGAACGACAGCAGCTCCCCGCGCGACCGGGTGCGGCCGCCGAGCGCGCGCGAGATCACGACGTAGTCGAGGTCGCGCAGCCCGCGCCAGCCGCCGTAGCGGCGCGCGAACACGGACTCGGCGAGCCGCCCGATCTCACCGCGCCGGCGAGGCGAGACGAGCGCGTAAGAGATCGGACGGTACGGCGCGTGGCCGCGCGCGAGGCGGTATGCGCGCGGAGAGTTGAGCGTCCCCTTGGCGGCTCCCTCGACGAAGAACGAGTTGATCGCCGCCAGCCGGCGCAGGTCGTAGCCGACCTGGTCGACGAGCAGGCCGTCGAGGACGTTTGCGGCGACGTCGGCGATCCCGGGCGACCGGGGCGAGAACGGGCGCGCGGAGGCGGCGGCGAACGGCTCGAGCCCGACGACGATCACCTTCTCCGCGCCGAGGTTGAGGGCCGGCTTGAGCGGGCTGTTGAGGCGCGTGCCGCCGTCGATGTAGTGGCCGCGGGCGCTGCGCGGGGTCCGCACCTCGACGGTCGGGAACAGCAGCGGGATCGCCGCTGACGCGCGCACGTGCTCGCCGGCCAGCTGGGTCTTGACGTAGCGCAGGTCTTCGTGGTGGGCGGGCATCTGGCGCTGGGTGGAGACGAACGCGACCGGGTCGCCGGTCGCGAGCGAGGTCGCGACCACGCACACCGCCTCGATCGCCCCCACCCGCACGTTGTCGGCGACGCGCCGCCAATCGATCCACTGGTCGAGGCTCGTCGTAAGCGGCGCGGGGTCGAGCAGGCTTGCGAGCCCGATCCCGGGCACGCCGAGCGCGTGGCCGACGAGCCGCAGCAACGCCCGCGCGCCGCCGCGGCCGGTGACGGGCGCGATCACGTGCCGCTTGCGCATCGCGCGCCAGTGCGCGATCGCGAGCTGCGCCTGCTTGCGTGCCGGGAGGTGGGCGAGCGACGCGAGCATCGTCGCGTTGATCGCGCCGACGCTCGTGCCGCACCAGATCGCCACTTGCTCTCCGCGCGCCTCGAGTGCCGGCAGCAGCACCGACAACGCGCCGATCTCGTACGCCCCCCGCGCGCCGCCGCCGGGCAGCACGACCGCGACCGTCGCGCGGCGACCGTTCTGGTTTGAAGCAGGCACGGGCATCGGGTGGCCGCCAATTCTCGCCCCGGCGCGGCGCCGCGGCCATGGCCACTTGGCCATAGCTGCCTACAGCAAGCCGGCGAGCACCAGCGCGCCGATCACGACCAGCACGGTGGCGCTGAAGCCGTTGCCCCAGCGGTCCAGCCAGCGGCCGCGCAGCTGATACCCACCGACGGTCGCGAACAGCGTCAGCGACACGATCGTCGCGATCGTGACGATCGCGAACACCAGCAGCGATCCGACCGCCGCGGCCGGGCCGGCGGTCGTGGCCGCGACGAACACCGGCAGGATCGTCAGGTCCGGTGACGCCGCGGCGCCAAACGGAATCATGATCGCCAACAGCCCGTGGCCGCGCGAGTGCGCGTGGTGCTCGCCGTCAACGTGGTGGGAGTGGTCGTGACCATGCTCGTGGTCGCTATGCGAATGGCTGTGCCCGCGCCCCGCGAGCTCAAAGCACGCAAAGCCGATCCCGGTCGCGATCAACACCAGACCGACGATCGTGTCCTGGGCGTGCTCGACGCTTGACCGAAACTGGAGCCCGACGACGATCACGATCGCCCCGAGCACGATCGAGACGAGCACGTGCGCGACCCCGGCGAGCCCCGACAACCGCGCCACCTTCGCAACCGGATAGCGCTGCGTGCGCCCGACGACCGCGAGCGGCATCCAGTGGTCGGGCAGGATCGCATGGCCAAGGCCGACCCCTGCGGCGGCCAGGATCGCGGGCAGGGCGGTCATCGTGCCCGAGCACTGTAGAACGGCCGCCGAGCGGACATCGCACCGGCGGAGCGTCCGCCCCGACGCACGAAACCGCCGCCCCCAGCGCCAGCAGCCGCCCGCCGAGCGGCCCGACAGCTCAGCGCGCCGCGCGCCGCAGCGACAGCGCCAGCAGCGCGCCGACGGCCGCCGGCATCACCCACCAGGCGGCGATCCCGGCGCCAGCGACCAGCGCCGTCAGCGCGAGCGCCGCGACGACCCCCGCCGCGGTCAGCCAGTCGTCGCCGACGATGAACTCCCACGCCCCGCGCAGCAGCGCCAGCAGCCGGCTCATGCCGATTCGCCCAGGGCCGGGGCGCCGCCGGCGAGGCGCCGCAGCCACGCCACCAGCGCCAGCGACGCCGCCAGCACGGCGGGCACGATCGCGAGCAGCGCGGCGTCGGCCCCCGGCCACGAGGTGCCGGCGCCCTCGGCTCCCCAGAACATGCCAAACGAGGTCAGCATCACGCCGACCGAGAACTTCATCGCGTTCTCGGGGACCCGCGCCAGCGGCGCGCGCGCCGCGACCCCCGCGAGCGCGACCACCGCCACCGCGGCCGCGGCGGCAACTGCGGCCAGCGGCACGTCGTGCTGGTTGGCGCCGAACGTCAGCACGATCACCGCGACCTCGAGCCCCTCGAGCAGCACGCCCTTGAACGACACCACGAATGCGTACGGGTCGACGCTGCGCCGGGTGTCGCGCCCGGCGGCGCGCGCGGCCGCCGTCTCCGCTGCGAACGTCGCCTGCTCGTCGTGGCGCGCCTTCAAGCCGGCGGCGCGCAGCACCGCTTTGCGCAGCCACTGCAGCCCGAACACGAGCAGCAGGCCGCCGACGACCAGCCGCAGGACCGACAGCGGCAGCGAGGTCAGCGCCGGCCCAAGCGCGCCGACGACGACCGCGAGCGCGACGACGGCGGCGCCGCAGCCGTACAGCGCCGAGGACCAGCTGCGCGTGATCCCGACCGCGAGCACGACCGTCAGCGCCTCGACCGCCTCGACCGTGCAGGCAAGGAACACCGACACCGCCAAGCCTAGCTCGGGTCCCGACACGCCCCTCAGTATCGCTCAGCCGGCGAGCGTCGATTGGCATCAAGCCGATCGACCTGCAGCCGCCCAGCGGCCAAGCCCAGAGCTTGCGTCATCATGGGAAGCGAGATGAGCAGTTTTCGCGGACACGGACTTGGCGCTTCGGCTGGCACCCCCGGGAGCGGGGCGATGCGCGCGCTGCGCGGCGGGGACCGCAAGCCGCCGCCGCTGATGGACCCGAGTCGCGAGCGCGACCGCGGGCGGATCCTGCGGCTGTTTGCGCCCTATCGCTGGCGGCTGTTCTCGGTGCTGGCGCTGATCGTGTTCTCGGCGGGGTTGAGCATGCTCAACCCGTTCCTGCTCAAGGCGGTGCTCGACAAGGGCATCTTCCACCACGAGCACACGCTGCTGAGCGAGCTGGTCGCGGCGATGATCGCGATCTCGATCGCGACTGCGGCGTTCGGCGTGTGGCAGACGTACATGTCAAACGTCGTCGGCCAGCGCGTGATGCACGACCTGCGCGCGGCCGTGTATCAGCGCCTGCAGCGGATGTCGCTGGCGTTCTTCACCCGCACGCGCACCGGCGAGGTGCAGTCGCGGATCGCCAACGACATCGGCGGCCTGGACAACGTCGTCACGACGACCGCGACGACGATCGCCCAGAACGCGACGACGGTGCTCGCGTCGATCGTCGCGATGTGCATTCTCGACGTGCGCCTCGCGCTGATCTCGCTGATCTTCGTGCCGCTGTTCGTGTGGCTGACGCGCCGGGTCGGCAAGCTGCGGCGCAAGATCACCACCGAGCAGCAGCGGCGCCTGGCCGACATCTCGGCGCTGGTCGCGGAGTCGCTGTCGGTGTCGGGGATCATGCTGGGCAAGACGATGGGCCGCGGCGGCGACCTCGCGGACCGCTTCACGCGCGAGTCGCAGGATGTCGCCGAGCTCGAGGTGCGCTCGCGGATGGCGGGGCGCTGGGTGATGTCGACGATCCAGATGACGTTCGCGATCCAGCCCGCGATCGTGTACTGGCTCGCCGGTCAGAGCTTCATCGGCAAGTCGCTGTCGATCGGGACGGTGGTCGCGTTCACGACGCTGCAGACGCGGCTGCTGTTCCCGATCCAGAGCCTGCTCGGCGTCGGCGCCGACATCGAGGCGTCGCTGGCGCTGTTCGATCGGATCTTCGAGTACCTCGACCTGCCGATCGACATCGTCGAGGCCGAGCACCCGGTGACGCTGCGGCCCAACGAGGTGCTCGGCGAGGTCCGCTTCGAGCGCGTCTCGTTCCGCTACGGCGCCAACGGCACCGACGCGTGGACGTTGCGCGAGATCGACCTTGTCGTCCCCGCCGGCACGCGCACCGCGGTCGTCGGCGAGACCGGCGCCGGCAAGACCACGATCGGCTACCTCGTCGCGCGCCTGTACGAGCCGCAGGAGGGACGCGTCACGATCGACGGCGTCGACGTCCGCGACGCGTCGCTGCAGTCGCTGGCGGCGACTGTCGGCG
>JBEKRJ010000348.1:0-5601 GCA_049518835.1 Solirubrobacteraceae bacterium | reverse complement strand
GCAAGCGTCGAGGAACGCGCCGCTGAGATGATCAAAGCAGGCCTCCCCAGACAGGTGCATGGGCGACGGAAGCGCGTGTCCAACCGAATTGCTGACGCTGATGCCTATGCTCAATTCTGCGACTCTGGTGGGACACCACGTAGACTGCCGCTCTGGCTGGGCAGGCCGACAGTCGCGCGGGCTTCGAATCGGCGTCGCGGGTGCTGGATCTAGCGCAGAGAGCTGTCCACCGCACCGGGCGTGGTGTCGCTTTCTTCGTGCAGCGCGGCCGTCTCCGTGGCCCGTTCCGCGCGGCGCTCGTCCCACCGACAGCTACACCGAGCAGACGCCTGCTGACAGGCAGGACAGCGTTCAGCCTTCGACGTCGAAGTCCGCCGGGTCAAGGGCCGGCAGCGCGCTGGCATCATGGGTGGCGTGATCCACGAGGTATGGGGTGACGAGGCCGAGCTCGTGCGGGCCGCGGTGGAGTGGGCGGCGCAGCGCGTCGTGCGGCCAACTGATTCGAAGACGACTGCGCGCCCGGCCTCGGAGCTTGCCGCGGGGGCCGGGCGGACAGTCACGCCGGCCGGAATCGGGGGCACCGAGGCGCTTCGTGTCTTTCGCGAGATCCTCCTCCCGGCGACGCGCTCGCAAGACGACCCGATGAATCTCGCCTACATCCCGTCAGCGCCGACGCGCGCCGCCGTGGCCTTCGACCTCGTTACCAGCGCCGCGAACGTGTTCGCCGGGATGTGGGAAGCGGGCGCGGGCGCGATCTACGCCGAGAACGAGGCGCTGGGATGGATCATCGATCTACTGGGGTGGCCACCGAGCGCCGCAGGCTGCTTTGTCGCAGGGGGCACCAGCGGGAACCTCTCCGCGCTCACCGCGGCGCGGCATGCCGCTCTGGCCCGCCGCGGGGAGCGGCCCCCCGGCGGATGGCGGCTGGCTTGCACCGCTGACGCGCACTCCTCCATCCGGGTCGCCGCGCGCGTGCTCGACGTCGCGATCGTCGAGGTGCCTGAGAACGCGCGCGGCCACCTCACCGGCGAAGCCCTGGCCGACGCACTGGCGCACGAGCGCAACGACGTCTTTGCCGTCGTGGCCTCCGCCGGCACGACGAACGCAGGACTCGTGGACGACTTGGCGAGCGTGGCCACCACCTGCGCCGACTACGGGGTGTGGTTGCACGTGGACGGCGCCTACGGCGGCGCGGCGCTCGCCGCCCCTAGCGTCCGTCGCCTGTTCGACGGCATCGAGCTCGCGGACAGCTTCATCGTCGACCCGCACAAGTGGCTGTTTGCCCCCTACGATTGTTGCGCGCTGCTCTACCGTGATCCCGAGCCCGCGCGCGCCGCGCACTCGCAGGCCGGGGGGTACCTGGACCAGATCGATCGCGAGGCCGCGAACCCCTCGGACCTCGCGATCCACCTGTCCCGGCGCGCGCGCGGGCTTCCTTTCTGGTTCAGCCTTGCCACTCACGGCACCCGCCGCTACTCGGGAGCGATCGAGCGGACGCTGCAGACAACGCGCACCGTGGCCGAGGCGATACGGGCCTGCGACCACCTGGACCTCGTCTGCGATCCAGAGCTCTCAGTGCTCCTGTTCGAGCGACCCGGCTGGGACGAACACGCGTACGCAGCTTGGTCGCACGCACTGGCAAGGAAGGGCGTGATCCTGTGCGTGCCGACCAAGTGGCAGGGCCGCACGGTGCTGCGCCGGGCCTTCGTGAACCCAGACACACAGCCAGCGCGCGTGATCGAGGTACTGCAGACGCTGCGGTGAGACCGAACCTCGTCGCGACACACACGGACGTCGCTCACGCGACCTCGCCCCGTTTCGTGGTTTGTCGCCCCCGCTCCGAATGCGCCCTGCCACGGACGTCCGATCACGGCTAACGAAACGTTGCGCGGCGAAAGTCGGCATCGCGCCGGGGCCAGTGCAAGCCATCGCTTTCATCCATTCGAGTTCCTCGCCTGCGCACCTGCTTCGTTTGCGTAGCAGTCCTCACTCCGATCTCGCGTCAAGAGAGCCTGAGCTGACGTAGCTATAGCTAAGCTAGCTTTCGGCCCGTACGGCTGTCGCGCGGTGGCGACCGTGATCTTGGATCCCGCCGTTCCAAACGAACGACACCCGCTGACCCTTCTCGAGCGACCGGTAGCCATCAGCCTCGATATCCGCGAAGTGAACAAAGAGGACCTCGCCATCATCGGCGGTGATCCGGCCGTATCCCTTGTCGTCCTTGTACCAGCGCACAACCCCGAGCCGGCGAACGCCACGAAGTTCCGGCTGACGGATATCCAGATCCGCGGAGGTCAAACGGAGCTCCAGTCCGTCGACCTGCACGATGTCGTCGACGTGCAGCTTCCTGCCTCGACGTGCCTCTCGTTCGCCGTTCACCCACACTGGCACTGTCGACAGAAACGCCCTGACCTCGGCACCGCTCTCGATCATCCGTTCGAGCTTGAGCAGCTGACCGAGGCTGATTGTCTCACCCCGAATCCGTACGTCGCGCTTCATCTCCTCAAAGCTACCGGCCGCACGGCCGCCGAGGGCACCGAGTGGCGACGAGCACGTGAGTCCGCGCACTCGCCGAGATGCGCGCTCGTGCTCGCGCGGTTACGACAGGGCCAGGTCCCTCGCGTGGCCGCATCTGTCCGATAGCAACGTTCTTCAGTTTTGCGCTGCTCTCCGTTGGCGGTGCCGGTCTGATCCACGGGCGTGGTGCCGGCTTCGCGGTCAACCCTGCGCCCGGGCAGGCCGGGTCTTATCTGTCTGGGTTGGCGACCGCGCGTTTATCGTCTCCCCGCCACTTGGGGTTATCGGCGAGCTGGCGGCGGATTTCCGCGAGCGCGGCGTCGTGCAGCGCTCGGGCGACGCGGTGGTTGCGGACCATCCCGGCGAGGTTCAAGCGCTCAACAACGATCGTGCCGTGCCGCCCGCGAGCCTGCTGGTGAGCTTGTGCAGCTCATCCCGGCGGACGTTCGCGGCGCGAGCGTGCAGCCTGGCGACCCGCCGCTCGGTCTGGCGCTGACGGTTGGAGCGATGGCGTGGCCGGCGGCCAGTCACCGCGCGGCGCTGCTGGTCATAGCAGCAGGGTTCCCCGCTCGACGTTGACGGTCGAGCTTGCGCTGATAGCGACGCAACCGCCGCAACGAGCGTCCGAGCGCGCGCGGGTTCGGGATCTGCTCGCCGGTCAAGAGCACCGCGAGGTGCCGGACGCCGACCTCCACGCCGATCACCGATCCTGGGTGCGTTGCGGCCGAATCGTCGCGGTCGACCTCGCAACACGCCAAGCAGTACCACCGTCCACGCCACCACCACCGAGCAGGCGAGACGCTCGACCTCGACGTCCGGCTAGTCAGCCCACCAGTCGCGCTGGCCAGCGACGTCTTCGCGCGGAGCCTCGCCGAGATTGGGCGCGCCGATGACGAGGATCTCGAGGCCCTCCGGCCCGGCCTCGTAGCCTCGCCACGTACCGGGCGGGACGCGCACCGCGTCCCATTCCTTCAGCTCGACGATCTCGTCGTCGACCTTCATCCGCCCGCTCCCGCGCAAGACCACGTACACCTCCTCCTGCTCCTTGTGCGTGTGGCCGTACGGAAAGCGATAGCCGGGCGGGACGCGCTGGTAGCCCAGACCGGATTTCTCGAGCTCGAGCGCGTTGGTCGCCAAGCGGAACTCCAGGTCCGGCGCGCCGTCAAACCTGGACCCGAGATCCTCCAGATCCTCCTTGAGGTTCCTGAGCGTGAACGGCACGGCGCAATCCTATATTGCACCCCTGGCTGAGGTCGCCGATCTAATGCGTCGAGCGCCGCGGTGCCAGGTTCCTTCCCGGCGCGGCTCCGCGTCAGACAAAAATATTCCGAATGCAGCGGCCGGCGTGGTGGGTCGTGGGTCGTGACGCGTGTTGAGGCGATTCACTTACCCGGTTGTCCGGTCGTGCTGCGCACGCAACTCTGCGTGGTCGTGCATGAGCGCGTTGACAAGCTCCTGGCGTTCAGCCTGCAGCCAGGCCTCGAGCTCGTCGAGCGGCAGCCCAGTGGCTTGCTCGCTGTTCAAGAAGCCGACCAACCTCTCCATGCGGGCGCGAGAGCTTGCGAAGGCACTTGCGGCGGAGGCGTCGGACGGCTCGCTCATCGCCGGTGGTCGGCCTGAGAGCGCGAGCCGCCCCCTGCTCGCGTGAGCCCTCGGGCTGTGTGTCGCTTACGGGTCATTACGTTGTCAAGGTAGCGCCGCGTTCGGACAGAATCGCTGCCATCGCTGCCTGGCAACCCAGAAAGGTCGTGCGGTGCGGATCGCTCTCGGCGATCCGTCCGTTGACGGAGGTAGCGTTCGGCGCGTGCACGACTTGGGAACAATCGAGCAGGAGCTGGATGTCGCTCGCGAGCGCAATGACAGCGTCGCCCGTGCGCGCCTGATCCCGCAGGTGCTCGCGCTGCCCGCCGCGGAGCCGTTTCGCGCCGAGTACTTGGACGAGCTCGCCTACGCCTACGAGCAGCTCGGCCGGTACGACGAGGCGGTCGAAGCGATGCGCAAGGCCCTTGACGCTGGGTGGGATGGCGAGCTGGATGATTATCCAAGCGCGCGGGCGCTGATCGCCGATCTAATGCTACGTGCCGGGCGCGCGTCGGAGGCCGAGCGGGCGTGGCGCGAGGCGGAGCTCGAACGGCCACGCGATCCACGCGTCCATCGGGCGGCGGGGAACGCCTACGCGAACGTCGGCCTGTACGAGCCGGCGTTCGGATGGCGGACGAGAGGCCTCGCGCTCGCGCTCGAGCTTGCCGACCCTGAGGAGGGCGAGCTGCTGTGGCTGTTGGCGCAGGAGCGGGCCGAGGGTCTGGGCGAACCCGACGAGCTGCAGCGCCGCGCCGAAGAGACGATCTGGGAGGCAGACCGCGAAGATCGCGAGCGCGCCGAGAGGTTCCTACGCGGCGTGCACTCGGCCGAGCCGGGCGCCCGACGGCTGCCATAGACCCTGTGAAGAAACGGTCGGCCGGCTGTCGAGGTTGGCTCGCCTCCGTGGGCCTGGCATCCGTTGGGTGCTGAGCGCCGATCGGCGCGCCGTCTGCGAGCGCGCGATCGGGGCGCCGGGCTTTTGCGTCCGCCACGAGCTCTAGGCTGGGCTGGTGCTCTGGGATGATGACGAGGAGTTCGAGGAACTCGCAGGGATCGCAGATGCCGACGACCTCTGTCGGCGGCTGCTTGAGTCGCCGGCAGGCTGGGGGCGCAGCACCCGGCAGATGGAGGCGCTGGAGCTGCTGGTCAAGGTGCGCGGCACGGGGCAAGTGCCGCTGTCGCTGGTGGCGCTGCTGGTGTGCGACTGCTGGCGCTGGCGTCGGGTCGCCGCGAAGCTGATCGCGGCGGTCGAGGCGAGCGGTCTGCTCGAGGACCGCGAGCTGGACGAGCTGGCTGATGCGTTCCTGGCCCGCGGGTGTGCGATCTCTTATCCGCTGGCTTGGGTCTCGCCGCAGTGGGTCGAGATCGAGCTCGGCACCGGCAAGCGCCGAACGGTGACGGTCAGCGAGGACACGATCGCCGAGCGCCGCTGCCGCTTTGCGCCGCCGCTGCGGCGCTGGGCGGCGCGGCGCGCCTTGCGCGCCGACCCGGGCCGGTTCGAGC
>JBEKRJ010000347.1:0-5609 GCA_049518835.1 Solirubrobacteraceae bacterium | reverse complement strand
CACCGGTTGTTGTCTCGCCAACTCGACGACTGCGACATCGTCGAAGCTGTAATAGACCGTTCCGGTGTACGGCCGACCGCGGTCAGCGCGTACCGTTATCGGACTGTCCTGGCTTGCGATATCCCCGGCCGCAAGCCGGCAGCCGATCAGCTTCTCCGCGTTGACGGGAGCCACGATCGCGTCTTTATCGCCGTGGATCACGATCAGCGGGACCGTCCCGGTTGCGGTCGGTGTGCCACCCGTTCTCATCGCCGCAAGGCGGACCCGAGATCGTGCGCCGCACGGTAGCCGACGCCCGAGTGCACGCCTACCGCGGCATACAGGTCTGGGTAGGTCGCCGCCATGACCGCGGCCATCGCGCCGCCAGCCGACAGCCCGGCGATGTAGACACGGGCCGGGTCGACGACCAGGTCGCGCATCACTTCACGGGTGATGCCGGCGATGATCGCCGGCTCGCCAGAGCCAGTGCGCTGGTCGCTCGAGCAGAACCAGTTCCAGCAGCCCCCTGGTTAGCCGCCCTAGACTGCTCCGGGTAGGCGACCAAGAAGGTGTGGCGTTCGGCCAGCTCGTTCATCCGCGTGCCGGCCGCGAAGTCAGTCGCGGTCTCTGTGGCGCCGTGGAGCATCACGACGAGAGGGACGGGATCGCCGCTATAGCCGGCGGGAACGTAGAGGTCATAGCTGCGCGCCCCGGCGGGCTCAGTGTGGCGCCGGCGACCGCTCTCGCCGCCCGAGCCAGCGCGAACGGGCGCCCGTGCACCAGAGCAAGCCGACGATCGAGCTCCGCATAACTCGCTCAGCGAGTTATGCGGTTGGCGGAACCGCTTGGCATTACGGGGTTCAAAGAGAGGATTCAGTGCCGGTGAAGCGACGAAGCTCGCTGCTGGAGTGGCGGCTGCGCCCGTGCTTAGCGAAGACGGGCGAGCGCCTCCGTAACCGGCGAGATCCTCCGTGCCGGTCACTGCGAGTTGCGGTCCGCCAGCATTACCGGCGGGACCGTGCTGCAGCAGCGACGCTGCCTCGGCCAACTGCCCCGCGCGGGTGAGCCGCAGCGCCTCGCCCATCGTCGTATTCCAACTCTCGCTCATCGATGCCCTTCAGGCTTGTGCTTCACGCAATCACATAGATCGGTTCGCGCCCGACCGGCCAGCGCGATCGCACGCGCGACACTGCGGACTGTGTCATCAGCTAGGCGGTGCGCGACGCGAGCGCGGCCTTCACCGCCTCCGGCGCCCGAAACGCCCCGAGAACCTCGACCGCGCCGATCGTCGCGAGCGCAAGCTCGGGCGAGACGTCATCCGCAAGCGTCGCCAACCCTAGGACGCGCAACTGCACCGTACCACCCGTGGCTCGGACCTCCTCAAGCTCGCGACGACCGTAGTACGGGCTGCCGAGGGTCAACTCGCGCCGGGCCACAGTCCGGTCTATAAAAGCGCTTGACCGACTGTCGAGCTGTCGCCTGATCACAGTGCGGATGAAATCCGTCCGATTCGCGAAGAAGCCCTCGTCCACAAGAAGGTCAATCTCACCCAGATCAACAAGCCCAATGTTGATCGTGATCTTCTCGCTCTTATCGCGATCAGCCCTGCCACTCGAAACCGCCGCAATCCGCTCGATCCCGCCACCATCCTACTACCATCTGAACGGATGGTGCTGATGCCAGGGGCGGCGGGTGGAGGGCCGAGCAGGTACGTCCGCCCCGCATGGCGCAGGATGCCCTTCATGAGCGGAAGTCGCGCACGACCACCCGCCGCGAGTGTCGATTACGACCGTGCCATCGCGGCGGTCACGTACCTCCCCATTTCGATGCAGCGAACCGCTGCAGCAGCGAACTCGCCGCTCGTGCGAACGCCTCCCGTCAGCGTCGCCGGGAGCGGCGGAGGATCAGTGGCTGAGTTGCCGGGAGGCAGCGCGTCTGGTCGTGAGACCGCAGACCGGGCGTCTGTTCAGATCCCCGTGTTCAATATGGCTTGCGCATAACAGGTTGCCCGGCGCGGGCGGCGGCTCGCGTTAGGGTCGAAAGATGAACCGAGGTCTGGCCCTCGTATGCCGTCCGGCGTGATGGTAGGAAGAAGGCCGGTTCGAGCGTCGCGCCGAGGCGACTGCCCGGCGTGATACGGCAGCGGCGGGAAGCGACGTGGGCCTCGTGGTGTTCTGCTTGCTTGGGCTGCTGGCGGGGTATTGGACCACCGTGCGTTATTCTGGTTTGGCTGGCTCGGTTGTGTTCGTCGTGCTTTGCGTTGCGGTCGCGATCGGCGTCGGGGGCGTCGGCTGGGTCGTTGCCGCGGTCGTGTTTGCGATTCCGGCCGCGATTGGGGTCTACGATGTCGTTCAGCGGCGACATTCGATCTTGCGCAACTATCCGATCCTCGGCCATGCGCGGTTCGCGCTGGAGGCGGTGCGGCCGGAGTTGCAGCAGTACTTCGTCGAGCGCAACTACGATGGGCGTCCGTATGACCGGGATACGCGTACCTCGATCTACGAGCGCGCGAAGGGAGTCAAGGACGAGCAGGCGTACGGGACCGAGCGCGATGTCGCCGAGCCGGGCTACGAGTGGCTGCTGCCGTCGATCCGCTCGTTCGATCCGCCGAAGGAGATCCCGCGCGTGCGGATCGGTGGGCCGGACTGCGCCAAGCCGTATGAGATCGCGCTTTTGAACGTTTCGGCGATGTCGTTCGGCGCGCTTTCCGGCGCCGCTCTGACGGCGCTTAACCGTGGCGCGGCGAGGGGCGGGTTCGCGCACGACACCGGCGAGGGTGGGCTCTCGCGTCATCACCTGCAGGGGGGCGACATCGTCTGGGAGATCGGCACGGGATATTTCGGCGCGCGCTCGAAGGACGGCGGATTCGACGCCGCGCAGTTCCGCGACAAGGCCTCCCACGAGGCGGTCAGGTGCGTCTCTTTGAAGCTGAGCCAGGGCGCCAAGCCCGGTATCGGCGGCGTCCTGCCCGGGCCGAAGGTCACCCGAGAGATCGCCGAGGCTCGCAGCGTTCCCGAGGGTCAGACATGCGTGAGCCCGCCTGGGCACCGGGTATTCTCGACCCCGCGCGAGCTGATCTGGTTCATCGCGCAGATGCGTGAGCTGGCCGCGGGCAAGCCGGCCGGTTTCAAGCTGTGCGTCGGGACCCGCCATGAGCTGCTCGCGATCTGTAAGGCGATGCTCGACGAGGGTACGGGCCCCGATTTCATCGTCGTCGACGGCGCCGAGGGCGGAACCGGCGCGGCACCCGCCGAGTACGAGGACCACATGGGCACGCCGTTGGCCGAGGGCCTGATGATGGTCCACAACGCGTTGGTCGGCTGCGGCTTGCGCGAGCGGGTGAAGCTGTGCGCGAGCGGCAAGGTCGCGACCGGCAGCGACATCGTCAAGCGGCTCGCCCAAGGCGCCGGTTATACCAACGCCGCGCGGGCGATGATGATGGCGGTTGGCTGTATCCAGTCCCAGCGCTGCCACACCAACCAATGCCCGGTCGGGGTCGCGACCCAGGACCCGAAGCGCTCGCGGGCCCTCGACATCCCTGATGAGACCGAGCGCGTCTACCGCTACCAGCACGCGGTCGTCGCCGAGGCGCAGCGGCTGCTCGCCTCGATGGGCCTCGCCTCGCCAGACGAGGTCGGTCCGCAGCACCTCGTGCGTCGCGTCGATCACGTCACCTCGCGCAGCTACGCCGAGCTGTTCGAGTGGCTCGCCCCGGGCCAGCTGCTCGACGACCCCCCGCAGAGCTGGGCCACCGATTGGGGTCGCGCGGACCCGGACACGTTTGATCCCACGCCGACGATGATCGGCAAGGCGTAATGTCGACCGTCGCCGAGACGATCGTCGACGCGATCGCCGACCTGGGCGTCCGCTCGGTCTGGGGCGTGGTCGGTGACGCGCTGAACCCGATCACCGACGCGATCCGCCGCGAGCAGCGCCTGCAGTGGATTGGCGTGCGCCACGAGGAGGTCGCCGCGTTCGCCGCCGGCGCCCAAGCGCAGCTGACCGACACCCTCGGGGTGTGCATGGGCACCGTCGGTCCGGGCTCGCTGCACCTGCTCAACGGTCTCTATGACGCCAAGAAGTCCCACGCCCCCGTCCTTGCGATCTGCGGCCAGGTTCCGCTCGCCGAGCTCGGCAGCGACTTCTTCCAGGAGGTCGACAACGACGCCGTGTTCCGCGACGTCGCCGTCTTCTGCCAGACGATCACCAGCCCCAAGCAGATCCCGGGCCTACTCGAACAGGCGGTCCAGGCGGCGCTCGATGCCCCCGGTGTCGCTGTCTTGACCGTCCCCGGAGACATCGGCGCACTCGATGCCACCGCAGCCAAGCCGCGGTTTGCGCGCACGCGAGTCCCGGTCGTGCCCGACGCCTCGCAGCTCGCCGCCGCGGCCCGGGCGATCGACAACGCCGCCGCGGTGACTCTGCTCGTCGGCCACGGCTCACGCCGTGCCCGCGCTGAGGTGCTCGACCTCGCCGACCGTCTCGCCGCGCCGATCGTGCTCACGCTCAAGGCCAAGGAGGAGCTCGAGCGCGAGAACCCCTTCCAGGTCGGCCAGAGCGGCCTGATCGGCAACCCGGCCGCCCAGCGCGCCTTCGACGGCTGTGACCTGCTGCTGATGCTCGGCACCGACTTCCCCTACAGCGACTGGTATCCAACGGGCAAGCAGGTCGTCCAGATCGACCACCGCCCCGCCCACATCGGCCGGCGCACGGCGGTCGACCTCGGGGTTGTCGGCGACGTGCGGCTCGCCGCCGTCGAGCTGCTCGCCCGAGTCGCGCCGAAGACCGACCGCGGCCACCTCGAGTCCTCGACCGGCCACTATGCCCGCTGGCGCAAGCGCCAGACCGAGCTCGCCGACCCCGACTACGACAGCCGCGGCGTGATCGAGAAGGTACGCAGCGTGTTCGAGAACCCCGACGACCGAATCCGCCCCGAGGCGGTCGCCGTCGCGATCGACCGCCACGCCTCCGATCAGGCGATCTTCACGAGCGACACCGGCATGGCCACGGTCTGGCTCTCGCGGTTCGTCACGATGCGCGGGAGCCGGCGGCTGCTCGGCTCCTACAACCTCGGCTCGATGGCCAACGCGATGCCCCAGGCCCTCGGCGCCCAGGCGCTTGACCGCTCCCGCGAGGTGATCGCCTTCTGCGGCGACGGCGGCCTGACGATGCTGATGGGCGATCTCATCACCGCGGTCACCCACGAACTGCCGGTACGCCTCGTCGTGTTCAATAACGGACGCCTCGGGATGGTGAAACTCGAACAAGAACAGGCCGGTCTACCGGAGTTCGGCACCCACCTCGAGAACATCGACATCGCCGCGATCGCACGAGCCACCGGGATGCACGCGCTACGCGTCGAGCACAGCGCCGACCTCGACGACGCGGTCCACACCGCCCTCGCCCACGCGGGGCCGGTCCTGCTCGACATCGTCACCAACCCCGACGAGGTCTCGCTGCCCCCGAAGATCAAGCCCGCCCAAGCCTGGGGCTTCGCGATCGCAAAACTCACCGAAGTCGTCGAAAGCCGCTCCGCGTAACGCCGGCGAGAACACGCCGACCGGCCGGCCCGCAAGCCGCCTCGCGTGAAGCGGCGCGGTTGGCGCTCCACCCTCACGGGTAACACCAGC
>JBEKRJ010000346.1:0-5621 GCA_049518835.1 Solirubrobacteraceae bacterium | reverse complement strand
GCCGCGGGGGCAGGGTCTCCCCGTCGAGTCGCACTTCGCCCTGGTCGGGCCTCTGGGATCCCGGTGATGACGCGCGCCAGGGTCGACTTGCCGCATCCAGACTCGCCGACCAGCCCGACCGCCCCTGCGGCCGGCACGCTCAGCGACACGCCGTCGACCGCCACGACCGGCCCCTGGTCACGGCGACGGAACGTGACCCGGACGTCCTCGACGGCGAGGGCCGCAGTCATCGTGCCACCAGCTCGCGCCAGTGCAGGCACGCACTGTGCCTGCCCCCGGGCTCGACGCCGGCGGTCCAGCCTCCGGCGCCGAGAAGCTGCGCGTGGGCGACGTTCACGGCCACCGGTGTTAGCGCCACCTCGGTTCGCGCACACTCCTCGGTCGCGTAGCCGCAGCGGGGGTGAAAAGAGCAGCCTGGTGGCAGCCGCCCCGGCTCCGGGATCGAGCCGGGGATCGGGCGCACCGGGCGCTCGGGCTGATCGAGGTCGATCGTCGCCTCGAGCAGGCCGCGGGTGTACGGGTGCAGCGGTTCGGCCAGTACCTGCGCGGTGGGCCCGGTCTCGACGATTCGCCCGGTGTACATCACGACCAGCTCGTCGCACAGCTGTTGCACGACCGCCAGGTCGTGGCTGACGAACACCAGCGACAGCCCGAGCCGGCGTCGCAGGTCAGCCAGCAGGCCCAGCGCCTGCGCCTGGACGGTGACGTCGAGCGCGGTCGTCAGCTCGTCGCACAGCAGGACCTCCGGTTCGGTGGCCAGCGCGACCGCGAGCATCGCGCGCTGTCGCATGCCCCCGGACAGCTCGTGGGGGTAGGCGTGCGCGCAGCGGTCGGGGTCCCGGATCCCGACCAGGTCGAGCAGCTCAACTGCCCGCGCCCAGGCGCGCGCGCGCGACAGCCCGAGCACGTGACGTCCCACCTCGGCCGCCTGGCTGCCCAAGGTGTAGACCGGGTCAAGCGCGCTGAGCGAGTCCTGGAACACCATCGCCAGGCGCTGCCGGCGCTGCCGGCGCGCGCCGCGGCCGGGTCATGGCCAGGCGCTCGCCGGCCAGCGTCACGCGGCCGGAGTCGAGCCTGACCGCGGCGGGGAGCAGCGCCATGACCGCCCGCAGGGTCAGGCTCTTGCCGCTGCCAGACTCGCCGACGATCCCCAGCGAGCCGCCCCTGGCCAGCGAGAACGACACGCGGTCGACCACGCGCGCGCCGCCGTGGTGGCGGTCGAGCGACAGCGCCAGCTCCTCGACGCTCAGCAGCGCCTCGCTCAACTCCGCCTCACCTCGGTCTCAGCACGTCGGCCAGACCGTCGCCGATCAGCGACAGGGACAGGCCGGTCAGCGCCACCGCGATCCCCGGGATCGTCGCGAGCATCCAGTGGGTGGTGATGAAGTCCTGCCCGTCGTTGATCATCGCGCCCCAATCGGGGGTCGGCGGCTGCGCCCCGAGGCCCAGGTAGCCGAGCGTCACGACGGCCACGATCACGAGCACGACGTCGGTCATGATGTAGACGATGGCTTGGCTGATCGTGTTCGGGAGGACGTGGCGGGCCAGGATCCGGAGGTCGTTCAGCCCGCCGACGCGGGCGGCCGCGACATACTCGGACTCTCGAACGACCAGCGTGGTGCTGCGGACCGTCCGCGCATAGACGACCCAGTCGGCGAGCGCGAGGGCGATGTAGATGCCGCGCGTCCCGGTGCCAACGACGAACACCAGGCCGATCACCAGCACGTAGAACGGGAACGCGACGAGCACGTCGACCACCCGCATGACCGTCGCGTCGACCCAGCCGCCGTAGAAGCCGGCCAGTGTCCCGACCACCGTTCCAAAGCAGAACGGGAACAGCACGGCCAGGATCCCAACCTTCAGGTCGGTCCGTCCGGCGTACAGCAGCCTGGTCAGCTCGTCGCGGCCGAGCTCGTCGGTGCCGAGCAGGTGATGCCAGGACGGGCCCTGGAGGACAGCGGTGAGATCCTGGGCGTTGGGCTGGTATGGCGTCAGCACCGGGGCGAGGATCACTGCCAGGACGATCGCCCCGAACAGGACCAGGCCGACGGTCAGCGCCGGGTACGAACACGCCCGCGACCGCCACCCGGCTCCGCCCGGGGGCGCGAGCTCGAGCTCCGCTGCGGTCGCGCTCATCGCAGCCGGATCCTCGGATCGAGCCTGGCGCTGATCAGGTCGGTGAGCAGGGTGATCACCACCACCGCCGCCGCCAGCACGAGCGTCAGTCCCTGGATGACGGGATAGTCACGGTTGGTGATCGAGTCGAGCAGCAGGGCTCCGAGCCCGTTGAGCGCGAACACCTGCTCGACGATCACCGTGCTGCCGATCAGGAAGGCGATGTTGAGGCCGAGCAGCGTCAACGACGGAATCATCGCGTTGCGGGTCACGTGGACGATCAGCACCCGGAACTCGCCGAGGCCATTGGCTCGCGCAGCCGCGACGAAATCGGACTTCAGCACTTCGAGCATCCCGACGCGCAGGCTGCGGATCAGGATCGGGATGATCGCGAGCGCGGCAGTCAGGCCCGGCAGCAGCAGCCCCTTGACGTGCTCCCACGGAGTCGTGCCCCAGCCGCCCACCGGCAGCACCTCGAGGTGGACGGCGAAGATCTCGATCAGCACGATCCCAATCCAGAACGCCGGCATGCCGAGTCCGATCACGCCCGCGCTGCGGATGGCATGGTCGGCGAAGCGGTCCTGGTGGGAGGCGGCGATCGCCGCCAGCGGTAGCGCGATCAGCACGGCGAGCGCGCCGGCCGTGAGCACCAGCCACGCGGTCTGGCCGATGCGCTGCCCGATCAGTGCGATCACGGACTCGTGGTAGAAGTACGAGTCGCCGAGCCGGCCCTGGACCAAGTCGCCCAGGAAGTGGCCGAACTGGCTAGGGAGCGACTCGCTCAGTCCCCATTGGCGGCGCAGGGCCAGGATCGAGGACTCGGGCGCGTGCTCGCCCAGGACCGCCCGTGCCGGATCGCCGGGCACCACGTGCAGCAACACGAACGCGGCGATCACCACTCCGATGACCACGAGGACGGCCGCTGCCAGCCGCCGTCCCGTGTACGACCGGTAGATGCCTGCCGCGGTCCGGCCGATCACGCCAGCCAGACGTCTTCCAGGCGATAGGCGCCGCCTGGGTTGACCGCGAAGCCCTTCACGTTGGCTGCGGTCGCGTAGACGTAGGGCGGATAGTCGAGTGCCACGAACGGAACCTGCTGCGCCACCGTTGCCTGGATCTGCGAGTACAGCGCGGCCCGCTTGCTCGAGTCGAACTCCGACTCGGCCTGGTGGACGAGGGTGATCACGGCCGGGTTGTCATAGCTCGACCAGTAGGACTTCGAGCCCCCATCCTTGTAGTCGAGGTTGAACGAGGCCATCTCGTCCACGTCGCTGATGTCGTTGATCGCGTAGTCGATGAACATCTCGTAGTCGTACTTCTGGAAGGTCGACTCGAACGCGGCGTGGTCGAGCGAGGTGATCGTCACGTTGATGTTCAGCGGCTTGAGCGCGGCCTGGATGATCTGTGCGAACTCGCTCCACTTCTGGACGCCGCCGGAGATCAGCAGCTTGGTGTCGAAGCCTTTCGGGAACGCCGATTTCGCCAGCTCGGCCTTGGCCGCGGCGAGGTTGTAGCCGAGGACCGGGGTGTCGGGGTTGGAGTACTGCAGGCTCGGGGGGAACAACGTGCCCCCCGGCTTTGCCGTCCCGAAGCTCGTCGCGGCGACCAACTCGTTCGTGTTGATCGCCTGCGCCATCGCCCGACGGACGTGCACGTCCTTGAACTGGGGCAGTTGCTCGTTGAACACGAGCAGGTCGACCTGCCAGGCCGGATACTCGCCGACGACGACGTTCGAGTTGCCCTTGAGCGGCGCCACGTTGGAGGGTGCTACGTTGTCGATTACCTGCGCTTGGCCGCCGGTCAGCTGCAGGATCTGCTGATTCTGGTCGCTGACGTAGTTGATCGCCACCGCGTCCAAATACGGCTTGCCGGCCTGCCAGTAGTTCGGGTTCTTCGTCAGCGTGAGGTTGCTGTCCGGCGTCCAGGACGGAAGCAGCCACGGGCCCGTCCCGATCGGACTCTGGAAGAACGCCTTCTCGCTCTTGCCGCCGAAGTTCTTCGGCAGGATCGCGTTGGCGAACACCGAGATGTCCGGCAGGAACGGCGCCCACGGCTGCGACAGGGTGAAAACGATCGCGTTGTCGCCGTCTGCCTTGATCGTCTTGATCGCGGCGTCGAGGAAGCTGAGCGGCCCGGCGCTGTTGGCCTGCTCGCGGGCGATCGACCACGCGACGTCGCCGGCGCGCAACGGCGTGCCGTCGCTGAACCTGACCCCGGGACGCAGCTGGACGTTCCAGGTCAGGTGGTCGGCGCTCGTCGTGTAGCCGGTGGTCAGCCACGGTGCCAGCTGGCCGGCGACGCTCGTGAGGTACAGCGGCTCGAAGATCTTGTCCAGCGTGTACACGTCGCCGGCGATGATCGAGTTCGCCGGATCGAGCTGTGTCGGCGCCACGCTCCGGGCGAAGGTCAGCGTCCCCCCGCTCTTCGGCGTGCCCGTCGGGGCGGCGGTGCTTGCCGTAGTCGAGCGGCTCGAGCTGCTGTCCGATGAGCCGCACGCGGCGAGGAGCGGTCCGAGGGCGGCCAGCGCCGAGCCACGGGCGCCGGTTGAGAGCAACCTGCGTCGCGTCAAGACAAGCGGTTCGAGTTTCAAGCGGGCCTCCTCAGGCAGGCAAGTCGTTTCGAACAGCATTAGCCAACAATATCGATAAAATACATCTGCTTAGTGCGGCGTCTCCTTGGCGTCGCTGGACCGGGCGGGTGCCGGCTTCAGCCCGAAGTGGTCTCGCAAGAGCCAGAGCGGGGACGAGCGCGGCTGCGATGATGCCCGCGCCGAGCGCGGTCTGCCGACCTGAGCGCGAGCCGGCCACGTAGGCGGCGCCGGCTAGTGCCGCGAACAACGCGGCCACGGGGCTCGTGAGCGACGCGAGCAGCGCCGCGAGCGTCGCCGGCCAAGGCCTCCGGCGTCGCAGTGCCAGCACGGCGGCGACGGCGAACATCAGCCCCGCCGCGTACGTCAGGCGCCCGCTGAGCAGGCTGGTCAGCGTCCCGCACGCGAACCACACCGCGCCCACCCACGAGTCCGCGCCGAACTGGTACTCCGCGCGCACCCCGAACATCGCCGCGGTTGCCACCGCGGCGAGCGCCGCGACGAGCTGTCGTGTCAGCAACAGCCGAGCGCGAGCACGCCGGCGATGGCCGTCGTCAGGGCCAATCTGGTCCGGGGGGAGAGCGCCGGAGAGCTGCCGGCACTCGACGGCCGGTCGCGCGGGATCGCGTTACCGGCTTTCCACCAACAACTCACGACTCACACAACCCTCCGATTCTGCTCCAAGGGTGGATCGAGACCTTCTTCGGCGCGGCGGTGTGCTCGGCCGAGGCAGCAGCCAGTGCTCCGTTAGGATGGTGAAGCCCGTAGATGGTGGTCGGGCCCAGCTCGCTGCGGCACGGGGAGCCGGGTCCCGTGCCGGCAGACGCTTGACCCTGCGGCGGATCTTCGCGAGCCGCACGAGGTCCTCACCGCCGCTGGACCAGAAACGATCGCGGTCGCGATGCCGACGCGCGCGTCG
>JBEKRJ010000345.1:0-5638 GCA_049518835.1 Solirubrobacteraceae bacterium | reverse complement strand
AAGCAGGCTGAGCTCGAGTTCTGCTTCCGCAGCGCCAGCGTCAGCGCAATGATTAGCGACGAGCGAGCGGCTGGAGTCTGCGAGCGGATCGCCGCCGGCCTCGAGGGCGAGGTCCATGTAATCAGCACAACCGCGGCGCATGGCCAGGCGCTTACGCTCGACGCGCTGCTGGAGGACGGGAGCGCCGAGCGCCTCGTTCCGCGATCCGCCGAGGAGACCCTGGTGTACCAGTTCTCCTCGGGTTCGACCGGGCGACCGAAGCGTGTGCCGCGGACCCACGGACAGTGCGCTGCCGAGGCGGGGCTGTACAAGTCCCTAGGCCTGACCTCCGACGATCGGATCTTCAGCGCGATCCCGCTGTTCCACACCTGGGGAATGGGAGCGTGCCTGTTCGGGCCGGCCGCGACGGGAGCGGCGATTGTGGTCCTCGAGGACCCGCAGCCCTTCCTGCTCAAGCGCCAGCGAGCGCTCGAGCTGGTCGAGCGTGAGCAGGCCACCGTCTTCCCTGGCGTCCCGTTCCATTTTCGGTTGCTGGCTGAGGCTCCAGCTCAGGCTGATCTCTCATCGCTGCGGCTGTGCTTCTCCGCCGGTACCGCACTCCCGCGCTCGAGCTTCGAGGCCTTCGGCGAGCGGTTCGGGGTGCTGGTGCGCCAGCTTTACGGCAGCACCGAAACCGGGATGATCACCGCCAACATGAGCGATGATCCCGTGGCCACCTTTGAGTCCGTGGGGGCACCTGTAGCTGGCGTCCATGTGGATATCGTCGACGATGACGGCGACGTCGTAGCGGTCGGGGAAATCGGCGAGGTCACCGTGACCAGTGCGGCGGCGAGCAGTGGCTATGCCGGCGCCGACGAGGTGAGTCGGCTCTCGTTCCGCGACGGGCGCTACTTCACTGGCGACCTCGGGCGGCTCGACGAGGGCGGGCTGCTGTATCTAGCAGGGCGAAAGAAGCTGCTGATACAGGTCGGGGGCTTCAAGGTTGACCCGGTCGAGGTTCAGGACGTGATCATCGACCACCCAGCCGTCAGCGAGGTGATCGTCGTTGGCGTCAGCGGAGAGACCGAGGGCGAGGAAATTGTGAAGGCCGTGGTCGTTCCGAGCAGCGACTGCGAGGAGGGGGAGCTGATCTCGTTCTGTCGCGAGCGGCTGGCGAACTTCAAAGTGCCGCACGCAATCGAATTCCGCGACGAGATTCCCAAGAGCTCGCTCGGCAAGATCCTGAGGAAGTACATGATATGAAAACCTTGCTGATAGACAACTACGACTCCTTCACCTACAACCTGTTCCAGCTGCTCGCGGAGGCGAACGGAGACGAACCGATCGTCGTCCACAACGACGCCGCCGATTGGGCCGAGCTGGAGCAGCTCCAGTTCGACAACATCGTCATTTCGCCGGGCCCGGGACGTCCCGATCACGAGGGCGACTTCGGCGTATGCGCGGAAGCGATTAGAGCGGCCCGCGTTCCACTGCTCGGCGTATGTCTCGGCCATCAGGGGCTGGGCTGGGTCTACGGTGGCCGGGTGGTGTCGGCGCCCGAGGTGATGCACGGACGGATCAGCGTCGTCCTGCACGAGGACTCGCCACTCTTTGCCGGGATCCCTCGTGAGTTCCGGGCCGTTCGCTACCACTCGCTGTGCCTGCACCAGCCGATTCCCGCAGAGCTGGAGCAGATCGCTCGCACTAGCAATGATGTCGTTATGGCGGTCGCACACCGGACGCGACCGCAGTGGGGAGTGCAGTTTCACCCGGAGTCGATCTGCACCGATTACGGGCGGCTGCTGCTCGCCAACTTCCGCGATTTGACGAGCGAGCTCGCAGCGACCGGGGCGGCCCCGAGGCGGCCCTCGTCAGCGCCTGAAGACCGGGCAGACTCGGCTCGCAGGGTCAACGGCATCGCCGGTCGAGCAAAGCTGGTGCTGAAGGTCAAGCGGCTGGACACCCTCTACGACACCGAGCGCGCGTTCGTCAATCTGTACGGCCACAGCGAAATCGCGTTCTGGCTGGACAGCAGCAAGATCGACGAGCGCGTCCGCTTCTCGTTCATGGGAGCCGCCGGCGGGCCGCTCGGCGCCGTGATCTCCTATGACGTCGACAGCGGCGAACTGCAGATCAAGCGTGCCGACGGATTGGAAGTGCGCAACGAGTCGATCTTCGACTACCTGAGTCGTGAGATGCGCCATATGCGCTACCTCTCCCATGACCTCCCGTTCGACTTCAACGGCGGTTTCGTCGGCTACTTCGGCTACGAGCTGAAGGCCGAATGCGGAGGCAATCACGCCCATTGCTCGAGCACGCCCGACGCCGCTTTTGTCTTCGCCGACCGGCTGATCGCGTTCGATCACGTCGAGCAGTGCACTTACGTTGTCTGTGTCACCGAGGCGGGCGGCTCTGAGGCCGGCGATCGCTGGATCGCCGAGACCAGCCTGAGACTAGCTTCGCTGCCGCCGCTAGACGCGCGGCAATGGGACGGCGCGGCGAGGCCGGAGCCAACCGCCTTTCGCCTCAGCCGGTCGCGCGAGCAGTATCTGGACGACATCGCAACCTGCAAGCAGCGGCTGATCGAGGGCGAGACGTACGAGATCTGCCTCACCAACAAGATCACCGCCGAGATCGCAGCCGAGCCTCTGCCTCTCTACCGCACCCTACGCCGTGTGAACCCGGCTCCATTCTCCGCCTACCTCAACTTCGGCGAGTTCGCGGTCCTGAGCTCCTCGCCCGAGCGATTTCTCAGCGTTGGGCGCGATCGCTGGGTCGAGGCCAAGCCGATCAAGGGGACCTGCCCACGCGGCAGCACGCCAGCCGAGGACGTGCGCTTGGCCGAGGAGCTGCGCACCGACGAGAAAAACCGTGCCGAGAATCTCATGATCACAGACCTGTTACGAAACGATCTTGGCGTGGTTTGCGAGATTGGCACCGTCCACGTGCCGAAGCTCATGCATATCGAGTCTTATCAGACCGTGCACCAGCTCGTCTCGACCGTACGCGGTCTACTGCGGGAGGACGTCGAGCTGGCCGACTGCGTCCGCGCTTGCTTCCCCGGCGGCTCGATGACGGGAGCGCCGAAGAAGCGGACGATGGAGATCATCGACGAACTCGAGGGCGAGGCGCGCGGCGTCTACTCGGGGGCGATCGGCTATCTCGGACTCAGCGGTGGCTGCGATCTCAACATCGTGATCAGAACGATCGTCGTCGAGAAGGAGTCGGCGACCCTCGGCGTGGGGGGCGCGATCGTGATGCAGTCCGATGCTGAGGATGAGTATCGGGAGATTCTGCTCAAGGGCCGGGCGCCGATGGCGGCGATCGACCCGAGGGTCGATTCGCACGCGGCTTTCGGGGCTCCTCGCTGTCCTGAGTGGGTGACTTGACCGAGGGAGCTCAGGCCTTCCGGCGACCCGGCCGCGGCGTTGCTGGTACGTGACGTTTGGCTCAGCGTTATTGAACGTCGGTCGCCAGCTTGTAGCGGCCGCCGTGGAACAGGAGCGGCGCGCCTTCGGGGTCGAAGCCAAGCTCGAGCACCTCGCCGATGAAGATCAGATGGTCGCCGGCCTCGTGGGCCGCGTGCAGGTGACAGTCGAGGTAGCCGACCGCGCCCGTCAGGATCGGCGACCCGCTCGCGCCGATCCGATGCGGAACCTCGGCGAACGCGTCGCGCCCGCGCGGACGGTCGCGCGACGCGAAGTACCGTGAGATCGGCTCCTGCTCGGCATGCAGGACGTTGACCGCGAAGCACTCGTTGTGCTCGATGTGGGCCGCTCCCTCCGATGGCGAGATCACGCACACGAGGACCAGCGGCGGGTCCAGCGACACCGACGAGAACGCGTTGGCGGTCATCCCGTAGGAGTGCTCCTCGCCGCGCGTGGTGACCACGGTCACGCCCGTGGCGAAGCTGCCGACCGTCGAGCGGAAGTCTTTGCTGGTGAAGGCGGCCACGGCGATCTAGCTGGCGCCCTGCGCGTCGAGTCGCGCGCGAATCACCTGGTCGAAGTCGGGCGTGATCTCCATCGAGCGCGCGATCATCTCGCGGAACGTGCTGCGCTCGACCGCCAGCAGCTTGGTGTCGGTCTTCGCGCGGACCGTGACCGACCGGGGCTGGTCGCGCATGATCGCGACCTCGCCGAACAGCTGTCCGGCGCCGAGCGACTCGATCGGCCGGTCGTCGCGCAGCACCTCGGCCTCCCCCGCGACGAGGATGAAGAACTTGTCGGCCGGTGTCCCCTGGCGCGCGATCAACTCGCCGGCGGGCACCGCCGACTGTTGCAGCGAGGCGATCACGGTGTCGACAGCCTCCCTGGGCAGGTTCGTGATCACGCTGTAGGAGCGCTGGCGATGAAACTCGGCGCCGAACGTGCCCGCGGAGCTCGATGCGCCAGAGGACGTGTTGTCGATGAACTCGAGCTCGGTTGGCGTGATCCGGAAGAACGAGATGCTCATCGTCGAGCCTGGGGCCAGCGTCGGGAACTTCTGGCCGAACAGGTCCGCGACGCGCGCGATCTGCTCGCCGCTGAGCAGCACCGAGCACTCGCCGATCCCCTGCACGCCCTGGGTCTGGTTGAGGTCCTCGGCCTCGGCGTCGATCGTGAACGCGACGACCGGGTTCTGCTGCACTTGGCGGGCGGTGAGCGTCGTGGCGCGTGCCCAGAAGTAGAGCGTCGGGCCCTCGTTGACGTACAGCAACGTGCTCGCGTGCGGCACCGCCGCCGGCGATGCGGTCGCCAGCGTCAGCGTTCGCTGCCGCGCGAGGAACTCCAGGACGGGCGGGGGCACATCGAGCGCGGTGTCGCGTAGGCTCATGCGGGCTTCCTTTCTCAGTCGGGGGGGGACGGTTCACGGCGCCACGCGCCCGCGTCGTACACGAGCCGCAGCGGTTCAATGCCTTCGATCAGCAGCTGTGCCTCGCGGGCGGCGAAGTCGATCTGCAGCCGCAGCGAAAGCGTCGGCGCGCCGATCGCCGGGGCGGCCTGCTCAGCGACTGGCGTGGCCTGTCCGGCCGGCGCCGCCGGCACGGGCCCGATCGTCGGTTGCTTGGCGGGAGTCGGCGCCGACGGTAGTGGGGGAAGCTCGCGGACGACCAGCGTGGTCGCGCCGATCTCGATCGTGTCGCCCTCTGACAGCGTCTGCGGGGCCGAGATCCGCAAGCCGTTGACGAACGTGCCGTTGGTCGAGCCCAGGTCCTCGATCGCGCAGAACCCGCTCGCGTCGACGGTCACGCGCGCGTGCGAGCGCGAGATCTCGTCGTCGTCGGCCAGCCGCCCGGCGCCTTGCGCATGGCGCCCCACGAGCAACTCGTCCTCGACGACGATCGATGACCCGGCCGCGTTACCGGCCACTACCTCCAACCGTGCTGCGCCCATTGGCGCGGACTCTATCCGAGGCTCGCTCCCGGCGGGAACCGAGGTTCAGGGGTCGATCTGCCGGGGTCTGATCATTCATCCTAGGTGGTCTATTCGCCGTCGGGCAAATGACCTATCCTGGGCTAGCAGGCGAAGCGGTGACTTCGCGGGGGCCTACGCGCCGAGGTTGAGCCACGTGATCAAGGCTGGGAGGCCAATGAGTTATCAAGCAAGAGACTGGAGTCGCGACGAGCGCGTGGGGACCCGCATCGGCCAGTACCTGGTCGAGACGCTGGTCGGCGTTG
>JBEKRJ010000344.1:0-5642 GCA_049518835.1 Solirubrobacteraceae bacterium | reverse complement strand
CACGGGCGGCGACTGCCCGAAATCCACCGTCTCGCGGACAACAAATGCGAGTGCGACCAGTCTGCCCGGAGACCGCGGTCTCTACGAGTCGTTGGCCCAACGCCGGCCGCGTGAACACGCACGTGTCCGTCCTGCCCGCGCGGTTACATATCACTGTCACATTCGCAGGAGGTAAGTGAATTCAAATGCAAGACATCGCCACCGCCCAAATCTCAGGCGACCTCACTCAAGACGTCGATCTGCGCGACCTTCCCTCTGGCGCGCAGGTCGCGCGGCTGCGCGTCGCGTCCACCGGCCGGCGGCGCAACGGCGACGAATGGGCCGATAAGACCTCGTACTTCACAGTCGACGTGTACGCGGGCAGGCCAGCGCGTGCGCGCAATACCTCGCCAAAGCCGCGCGCGTATTCGTCGAGGGAGAGCTCGACCATCAGCAGTGGACCGACCAGAACGGCAACCGGCGCGACGCGGTCGTGATCCGCGCCCGCAAGGTCCTGGTCGAAGGCAACCGCAACAACACGAGCCCAACCGCGACCGGCCCGTCCGCGCAGCGAAGCAGCCCGCCGCCCGCTACGACGCCAACACGGCCGCAACCCCCGTCCGCTGCGGCGGGCGCTACGCCCGGCAACGGACACGGAGCGGGCACCGCGACCGCGGACGACCTCCCTTTCTAATGCCCGCCCGAGCATCCGCCACCGCGAGCGGATTCTCGCCCGGACAGGTCTGGCAGCCCAAACGCGGCCACCCCGGCCCGGCGATCGAGATCGCCAACATCCACCGAGCCGACCGGCTCGTCGAAACGATCGACGCCGGCGCGACCGACCGGCTCACCGCCAAGCGAACCGTGATCGGCTTTCGCGACCTGCGCGCCCACTACAACCTCCAGCAGGACGCCGGCAAACCGTAAGTCCCGCCGGCCGCCTCACAGTACCCATGACCGTCGTGGTGAGGGGGCTTGCCCCCTCACCACCGGCCTGATTCTCATCTTGAAAGGAGACGCGATGCCCGACAGCGGCCGTCCCCTGCGCTACGAAATCCGCCGCGAAGCCGCCACCCGCAGCGAGCTGCAAGCGCTCGGGTGGAACGACAGCGACATGCACGAACGCCCTGGCCCCGAATCGTCCACGCCTACGCCGTCAACCACGACGGAGTCGAGCGCACGGTGACACATCACGTGCGCCACAGCCCCGCCGGCTTTGAGCTCGGATACGGAGGCAGTGGCCCCGCCGAACTGGCGCGCTGCCTGCTCATCGACCTCTACGACATGCACGACCTGGCCGACAGCGACGTGGCGCTCATCAGCGGCGGCCGGCTGCCGGTCTCATATCAGGAGTTCAAGCGCGCGTTCATCGCCCGCCTAGACCCGGCGCAGCTTCGGCACACGATCAAAGTGAGCGACATCGAAGACTGGGCGGGCGCCCACGCGCGCGACCGCTCACCGGCCAACGATCAAGACTGACCCAAACAAGACCACCCTGCCATCGCGGGCGAGCCGGTCATCCACCCGCGAGGCGTCCAGGGGCCGCCCGTTGAGCGAAAGCGCGCGTCCGGTCACGCAATCGCCTACGAACCCTGCCGGATCCCCACGTTCGACACCGCGCTCCTTCGTCAATCGTCCGCGCCGCATCTATCGTCAGTCCACGTCCACCGTCCAGAACGACCCGAGAGCATGATGAACCGCAGACGATCACTGGCCGCGACGATCGCCGCGCTGGCGCTCACGGGCTGCGCGGCGCAGACCTCGACCACGGCGACGGGCACCTCATCAGCCTCCTTCACCGGGCCGGCGCGGGCAGCGACGTCCGCCGCGTCGGCGCCGCGCGCCCCGCGCCACGCTGCTGTGGGTGCCCGTGTCGGGACGCTGGGTCTGGTGAGCGAGCCGGCGCAGGGTGTCGCACCGTTTGAGCGCGCGATCACGCACGCGCGCCGCTCCGTGGACCTGGTCATCTACGAGCTGACCGACCGGACTGTCGAGGCCGACCTGGTCGCCGACGAACACCGCGGCATCGCGGTTCGGGTGCTGCTGGACGGCGGCTACCACGGGTCGGGCGCGGAGGTCAACCAGCCGGCCTACACGTACCTGAAGGCCAACGGAGTGCCGGTGCGCTGGACGCCGTCGTATTTCGCGCTCACCCACCAGAAGACGCTGATCATCGACCGAGGTTTGGCGTACATCATGACGCTCAACCTCACTCCCCAGTACTACGCCACCAGCCGCGACTTCGCGGTGCTCGACGCCCAGCCGGCAGACGTGCGCGCGATTGAGCAGGTGTTCGCCGCTGACTGGACCGCCACCCGCGTGACCGCCGCGCCGGGATCCGATCTCCTGTGGAGCCCCGGCGCGCTCGCCGCGCAGGTTGGGCTGATCGCCTCCGCCCGCGGCAGCGTCGAGATCTACAACGAGGAGATGGACCAGCCTCAGATCGAGCAGGCATTGCAAGCCGACGCGCGCCGCGGCGTCAACGTCCGGGTCGTGATGACCGCGGCGTCCGACTGGAACGCCGCGTTCAACGCCCTGACCGCAGGGGGCGTGCACGTGCACACCTACCCAGCCGACGCGCCCGTCTACATTCACGCCAAGATGATCCTGATCGACGGCCGGCGAGCGTTTGTCGGCTCACAGAACTTCTCGACTGGCTCGCTCCGAGACAACCGAGAGCTGGGGATCATCCTCACTACCCCGGCGATCATCAAGACGATGCAGCGCACGTTCGACACCGACTATGCGGCAGCACAACCGGTCCCCGCCAGCGGCTCGCGATCGCGCGGCTCGTCATCGGGCGGTTCATCGTCTGGCGGGTCGGCGGCGCGGTGCACGGCGTCGGCGTCCTACAGCGACCGCTACCACGACTACGACGTATACGTGCACTCAAACCAGCCCGAAACGACGGTAACCGTCACCGGCGCGGGCACCAGCGCCGCCTGGCACACCGATCGCTCCGGCGCCGCGGACGTGTACTTCAAGGCGCCCGCCTCAACAGCCGGGCAGACGCTCACAGTGCAACTCGGCGCCGCGACCTGCACGACCACGCTCTAACAGCACCAGACAGCTGACCCACACGCGCCGGCTCGCCGGCCAGCCGATGTGACGCAGCCCGCCACCAGGACCGCTGGCGCCGTGACAGCCGCCCAGCGCACACGCCACGGCAGAGCGCCAGACGGACAGCTCACCCTCGACGCGCCGCTGATCGCAATCGCGCGATCACAGCCCGCCAGCTGCTGACCGGCCACCCGCGAGCGAGCCCGCGGCGCTGTCAAGCGCCCCGGGGCTCACCCGCCATACACACCCAACCACCTCGGAAGGAGAACCCAATGATCGACCATGCAACCGCTGACCTCGCGACCGACAAGGTCCAGATGAGCAGCAACACTGGCCACCGGTACCGGTACAGGGCCGTGATACCGCCGCAGGCGCACAAGCACGGCCGCCCTCCGCGCGAACGAGACTGCAAGCACCGGGCGCGCACGGACCTGATCGACGGCTTTGACCGCTACATCCGCGCCCGATCCTTCGTCGAGGTGAACCCCGGGGCGGGGGCCACGCACGAGGGCGCAATCGCCCTGTGGATCGTGTGGGCCTCCCGGCTCGGCGAACCCGGCAACACGACCGCACCCGATGGCAGCGAGTGGCGGATCGACACGCGCTGGGAGGCGCTGTGACCGGGAGTCCGCTCACCGTGCGCCCCTACCAGCAGGAAGCGGTTGACGCGGTCCAGGCAGCGGCGGCGCGCGGCGTGAGACGCCCGCTCGTCGTTCTGCCGACAGGATCGGGCAAGACGTGCATGTTCTCGGCACTGATCGCCCAGCGTGCCGGGAGCGCCCTGGTATTAGCGCACCGTGACGAGTTGCTGCGACAGGCCGCGGAGAAGATCGCGCTCGCAGACCCGGCGTTGGGGCTGGCGGTTGGGTTCGTCGCCGCCGAGCGCGATGATGTCGGCGCGCCGATCGTCGTCGGCAGCGTGCAGACTCTCGCGCAACCACGGCGCCTCGCGCGGCTACCGAGCTTCTTCGACACTGTCGTTGTCGATGAAGCCCATCACGCGAGCGCCCGGTCCTACCGCCGGATCCTCTCGCACCTGCAGCCCTCGCCGCTGATCCTCGGGGTGACCGCGACCCCGGCCCGGTCAGACACCAAGCCGCTCGGCGCCATATGGCAGGAGATCGTCTTCCAGAAGGGGATCCTCGAGATGATTCAGGCCGGCTACCTGGCCGATGTGCGCGGAATCCGCGTCGGACTGCAGGCCCTTCACCTCGACCAGGTGAAACGGTCCGGCGGCGACTTTGAGGACGAGGCGCTCGCGGACGCGCTGGAGCAGGCGGCCGCGCCGCGGCATGTGCTCGCCGCCTACGAGCAGCACGCGGCGGGCCGCAAGACGCTGGTGTTCGTGCCGACCGTAAAGCTCGCCTACCACATGGCGAAAATGTTCGGGGAGGCGGGGATCGCAGCGGAAGGACTGGACGGGACCGCCACCCCCGACCGCCGCCGCGCGGTGATCGACCGGCTGCGAGCCGGCGAGACCACGGTCCTGATGAATGCGGCGTTGTTTGTGGAGGGGTTCGACGAGCCGTCGATCGACTGCATCGTCGTCGCGTCGCCGACGCGCTCGCAGGTCCGCTACAGCCAGATCGTCGGACGAGGGCTGCGACCGTTTCCCGGCAAGGACGACTGTCTCGTGCTCGACGTCGTCGGCGCGAGCGACAAGCTGGACCTACAGACGCTCCCGCGCCTGTTCGGCATCAAAGGCAAGCTCGAAGACGCCGAGACCGTGACCGAGGCGCTTGACCGCGAAACCCGCGAAACCCCCTCCCAGACCGCGGTTGCTGCGGGCGTATCACACGGGCCGGGCAGGCGAGAGGGGGCGATGCGTTCCCGCCAAGTTCAGCTGCTGCGAGCCCCCAAACGTGACCGGCGGTTGCGATGGCTGCGCCACAGCGAGCACTGGCTGCTGGCCGCCGGCCAAGTGGTGATCGCGCTCACGCCCACCGGCGACCGGTGGAGCGTGCTGGCACTCGACCGCGACAGCGTCCGCCAGCTCGCCAGCGACGTTGAGCTCGCGTACGCGCACGGGATCGCCGAGGACTACGTTCGGCACGTCGGCGCAACCGCGCTCGCCGACCCCAATGCCCGCTGGCGACAAGCGCCGATCACCCCCGCGCAAGCCTCCCGGCTACGACGCCTCGGCGTCACACCCCCCGACGGGACGACCAAGGGACAGGCGTCGGACATGATCGCAGTGCACGAAGGCGCCCGCCGGCTCAAGCAGCTCCCAGCCGCCTGACGATCCCAGGCGCCCGGATGCCGGGCGGTTCTCCGACGTCTGCACCGTTGAAAACGCACCGGGATGGCCGGTGCCGCGTGCCGGCCAACGCCGGCATTTCACCCCAACACCAAGACTCGAAGGGAGGGGTCAACGTTGACACTCGCCGCGATCGTGCTGCTGATAGTGACAGTCGTCGTTCTGTGGCGGCTCGTGCGACTCGCGATACGAGCCGCGCTGCTGCTCGCGCTGGTCGGTCTGCTGCTCGCGGTCTACAGCGCGCCGGCCGCCCATCACGCGCGCCAACGAGCGCGCGGCACCCCCACGACCGGTAGCGTGCCGCAAGCTGCAACACGCCCGCAACCGCGACCAAGCCGGTGAAGGG
>JBEKRJ010000343.1:0-5646 GCA_049518835.1 Solirubrobacteraceae bacterium | reverse complement strand
TTGCGGACGCCGCCCTCGCGGCGGTGCGAGGGACCCTTAGGGCACACGCCGGCGTGCGCCCTTAGCCCGCCAGCAGTGGCAGCATCGCCTGCAGCTTGATCTCGGTCTCGGCAAGCTCGGCCACCGGATCAGAGTCGCGCACGATCCCGCAGCCGCTGTAGCAGTGCGCGACCGACCCGCGTAGCAACGCGCAGCGCAACGCGACGCAGAACTCGCCGTCGCCGAACGAGTCGGTCCACCCGACGGGACCGGCGTACCATCCGCGGTCGAGTCCTTCGAGCGCGGGGATCAGGCGCTGCGCCGCGGCGGTCCACGGCTCGCCGCCGACCGCGGGCGTCGGGTGCAGCAGTCCGGCGAGCTCGATCGCGCCGATCGAGGAAGCGAGCTGGGCGCGAATCGGCAGCCCGAGGTGCTGGATGTTGGCGACCTTCACCAGCGCCGGCTCCGCCGCAGCGGTGACCCACACCGCGTGTTGGCGCAGGATTTGCGCGATCCGCCGGGCGACGATCGCATTCTCCTCGCGGTCCTTGCTGCTGTGCAGGAGCTGCTCGCCGAGATGATCGTCGACGGCCGGATCGGCACTGCGTCGTGTCGACCCGGCGAGTGCAACCGTGCTCGCACGCTGTCCCTCGCGGCGTATCAGCAGCTCGGGGCTCGCGGCGAGAAAGGTCGCGTCTGCACGGCCGACGGCGAACACGTAGCAGGACGCAAACGCCTCCCGGAGGATCCCGAGAATCGCGGCCGGGTCGTGCGCGACAGGGGCGTGGACCTCGACCTCCCGTGCCAGCACGATCTTCTCGAGCTCGCCGGCGCGGATGCGCTGCACCGCTCGAGCAACGGCTTCCTCGTAGTGGGAGGGCGGCATCGGGCTGCCGACGGTGTAGTTGCCCGTCGGCGACGGGTCCAGGAGCGCCAGTGGCAGCTCGCGCAGCTGCTCGAGGCGACGCTCCACGCGCGTGGCGAGCTCCTCCACGACGTCGTCGGGAGCGACGTCGACGTTGATCGTCAGCCAGGTGCTGCGCTCGCGGCGTACGAGCGTCAGTTCGGGCACAAGTAGCGAAGCGGACGCGAACCCATCCCAAGCGGCGCCGGCGCCACCCTCGGGCGCAAACGCGAACCCGCCGACCGCGGCCAGCCCCGATCCCGGCGGGCCGCCGAGCGAGTCCGCGACTGCAGCCGCCGCGAGCTCGCGCCAGCGCCGCGCCAGCTCGCCGAAGCGGTCGGGGCCGCGTGCCTCGAGCGTCCGCACCGAACCGAGCGCCGCGACGGCCGACCGTTGCCGGTCGGGCTGCTCGAAGCAAAACCAGGGCTCTCCCGGGCGCCTGGAGCCCGCGGCCACGGCGGTCGGATCGACCGGTCGGTCAGCCTCCCAGCAGACGCTGACCAGCGCCGGGGAGCCACCGGCTCGCGCTCGTTGCAAGGCCGTCTGCAAACGCCGACGCAGCCGGGCGCGGGTCGCGTCGCCGAGCCAGCGTGGCCATCGCGCGCGGGTTGCGAGCTCGCTCACCAAAAAAGGCTAGGTTTCGCCTCGGCCTCGGGAGATCGCGATCTCGCCTGTGCGAGCCATCTCAATCAGCCCGAATGGCCGCACCAGCCGCTCGAAGGCGTTGACCTTGTCGTCGGTGCCGGTGACTTCGACGACCAGCGAGCGCTTGGTGACGTCGACGATCTTGGCGCGGAAGATCTCGCAGATCTGCATCACCTCCGTGCGGCTCGAGCCGTCGGCGGAGATCTTGAACAGCGCCAGCTCGCGGGCGAGCGTCTCCTCGGGCTCGAGGTCGCGGATCTTGAGCACGTTGACGAGCTTATGTAGCTGCTTGGTCACCTGGTCGATCGGGTGCACGGCTCCGTCGAGCGTCAGCGTGATCCGCGAGATCGCCTCGTTGTCGGTCGGCCCGACCGCCAGCGTGTCGATGTTGAATCCGCGGCGCGCGAACAGCCCCGCGATTCGGGTCAGGACGCCGGGCTTGTTCTCGACCAGGATCGAGAGGATGTGCTTGCGGCCGGTCCGCAGGCCGGCGACCGCTTCCAGTTCGTCGAGCGACAGCAGTTCCTTGGTCGCGGGCTCCCCCATGTCCTCACCCCACCATGTCGCGCGCCGGCTGGCCGGCGGGAATCATCGGATACGTGTTCTCCTCGCGGGTGACCCTGACATCGACGAGCACGGGCCCGTCGGTCGCGAGCGCCCGCTTGAGGTCGCTGACGAGCGTGTGCTTGTCCTCGAAGCGCATCCCGGTCGCGCCATAGGCCTCGGCAAGCTTGACGAAGTCAGGCCAGGGACCCATCTCGACGTGGCTGTAGCGCCTGTCCCAGAACAGCTCCTGCCATTGACGGACCATCCCGAGGTAGCCGTTGTTCATGATGAACACCTTGATCGCGATGCTGTTCTGGACGCAGGTCGCGAGCTCCTGGATGTTCATCTGCACCGAGCCGTCGCCGGCGATGCAGACCACGGTCTGATCCGGGCAGCCGACCTTCGCGCCCATCGCGGCGGGAAGGCCGAAGCCCATCGTGCCCAAGCCGCCGGAGTTGATCCAGCGGCGCGGCTTGGCGAAGTGAAACCGCTGCGCGGCCCACATCTGGTGCTGGCCGACGTCGCTGGTGACGATCGCGTCACCGCCGGTGGCTTCATACAGCGCATGGATCATGAACTGCGGCTTGATCTCGGCGTCCTTGCTGTCCTCGTAGGAGAGCGGGTAGCGCTCCTGCCAGGAGCGGATCCGCGACCACCACTCCTCGAGCCGAGCGGGTTCCGGTGCCTGGGCGCGGTACTCGGCCGTGAGCCGCGGCAGGATGTTCTTCGCATCGCCGACGATCGGGATGTGCGCGGGCACGTTCTTTGAGATCTCGGCCGGATCGATGTCGATGTGGATGAACTTCGCGCGCGGAGCGAACTCCGACAGCTTGCCGGTGATGCGGTCGTCGAAGCGGGCGCCGATCGCGCAGATCAGGTCGGCCTCGTCCATCGCGTAGTTGGCGGTCCGGGTGCCGTGCATCCCCAGCATTCCGAGCCACTGATCGTGTGGCGCCGGGAACCCGCCGAGGCCCATTACCGTGCACGTGACCGGGAACCGGTCGGCCGTCGCCAGCTCGGTCAGCTCCGCGGCGGCGTTGGCGCTGATGACGCCGCCGCCCGCGTAGATCACCGGCCGCCGCGCGTTGGTCAGGGCCTTGGCGGCGAGCCTGATCTGCTTCTGGTTGCCCTCCGTCGTCGGCTGATAGCCGGGTAGGTGCACGTCGGTGACGGGCTCGTAGGGGATGTCGGCGCGGCTGAGGTCCTGCGGAACATCGACGACGACCGGCCCGGGCCGGCCGCTGCGCGCGATGTGAAACGCTTCATGGATCGTCCGCGGGATCTCCAGCGGATGCTGGATCAAGAAGCTGTGCTTGACGATCGGCATCGTGATGCCGATCGTGTCGGCCTCCTGGAACCCATCGGTGCCGAGCAGCTCGGTCCGCACCTGACCGGTCAGGAACACGACCGGGACCGAGTCCATCATCGCGTCGCAGATCGGCGTCACGAGGTTGGTCGCGCCCGGCCCGCTGGTCCCGATCGACACGCCGACCTTGCCGGTCGCCTTCGCGTAGCCCTCGGCGGCGTGTCCGCCGCCCGCCTCGTGGCGGACCAGGATGTGTCGGATGCCGGCGTCGTAGAACGCGTCGTAGGTGGGGAGGTTCGCGCCGCCTGGGAGGCCGAATACGACATCGACACCCTCTGCCTTCAGGCACTCCATCAGGGCATCGACTGCACGCATAGCGCTCGCCTCCTTTCAGCGAAAGCTGGCTCTGTACGCGCGCGGCCTGTCCGCGCGCGGCGGGAAGCGCAGTTTAGCGGCCGCGTTGCGTCGACTTGCGCAGCATCGTCGCCTCGGACGCGATCGCGACATCCGGGAACTCCAACTCGGCGCCGCACCGCAAGCAGACCGCGTCGTAGAGCTTGACCAGATAGCCGCAGGTGGGGCATTGCCGGCGCAATTCCTGGTTCTCGAACCGGTAGCAGACGGCTGCGAGGAGGCCCACGAACGGAATCAGCCCTGAGATCAAGAACCAGACGACGAACGAGCTGCCCTTGATCCGCCCCACGATCCCCCCGGCGAGACCGAAGAAAAACAGAATCACGAGTAGACCCATGTCGTCCATGGGCCCCTCGCTACAGGATCGTGTTCAGTGCCCAGATGATGGCGGCGATCGCAGCGACCGCCACGACGATCCAGAAGACCGTCATGATCAGCCCGATCACGAAGTGGACCGCGAGCGCCGCGACCACGATCAGCACTAGGCCCGCCCCTGCCTTGCGCACAATCGGCGTCCGTGCCGGACTACGTTCGATTTCAGTTCGCATACCAACAAGCCTAGCGCGCGGCGCCGGCGGCCCATCGGGGTCGGCGGCGCCGGCCGCTGGAGAATCAGTCGTACGTGCGCCGGAGCTGGTCGTAGCGCACGGCCGGCCCGGTGCTGCGGCCATCGAGCCGCAGCCGCGCGAGGCGGTAGCGCCGCAGCGGGGCACCGCCACTGGTATCGGGCGCCGCGACGCGGCGATCGGCTACCAGCAGCACCCTGGATGATGTGATCGGACGGAGCATGACCGAGATGATCCCCGTCGCGCCCGCGCGTGGCATTGGCCCTCGGTACAAACTTTTGCCGCCGCCCCCGGCCCGGCGGCTCCCTCGCCGCTCGTGGGGCCGTGCAGCGCCCCTCTCCCTACGCTGCCACGGACAATTCCACGGCTGCCGCAAGCGCCGCGCGGGCGTGCCGAGGCAGCCGGCGGCGCAACCGCCAGCACGCCCCCGAGAACGCGAGGTTGGCGACCGTCGCCAACCCGCTTTCGTCGGCACGTAACGCAAGCAGCAGGTGCGCCGTGCGATCTGCCGAGGGCAGCTCTGCGCCCGTCGCCTTGACGCAGTAGCAGTACACGCGCCGCCCGCCGGGCGCCACCAGCAACGCTCCCACCTGCGCGATCAGCCAGACGCCGAGCTGTCCGCGCTCGAGCACCAGCCCCGTGGACTCGTGAAGGTCGCGCGCGCGGTGGTCAAGCAGGTCTCCGAGCAAACCGAGCGCGCGCTGTTCTGCTTCGGGCCCGGCTGGGGTCAGCGCCCTGACGACGTTGGCGCCACGTGCCGCATACAACTCGGGGATCGCCCACGCGTGGGCCAGCAGGATCAGCGCGACGGGCAGCGTGACCGGCTTGAGCGCCGTCAGCAGGGCGGCGGAGGCGATGAACGGGACCGTGTGGGCGATCGTGCTCAGCGTCCACAGACGCCCGGCGCGGGTCAGCGACCGGCGATCCGCGCGCGGGCGCCAGTAGACGCTCGCCAGCTCGGGGAGCGGTCCGCTTTCGTACGCGCTGGGTGCGTCCGTGGCCGGGGACGGCAGCTCCTAACCCCCCGCGATCGGGCGACGTAGAATCACGAGCGGCGCATCGACGGGCAGCTCGCGAACCTGCTCGGCGCGGCCTGAGCCGTGGGAGACGACCGCGAAGTACCCGTGATCGAGCTCGGCGCGAAACGCGGCGACTGCCGCCTCGATCGCCTCGGGGTCCTCGGCGCTCCACTCGACCAGCGTGGTGTGGCCGGTCGGGTCCATCCGGATCAGTCTGGACATCTGCTGGAACTCCTCCTCGTGATGGTCATCTGATCGTACGCGCCG
>JBEKRJ010000342.1:0-5690 GCA_049518835.1 Solirubrobacteraceae bacterium | reverse complement strand
ACCCGTTGTCGCCAACGTTCGCTCTTGCAAACACGGTGTCGAGGTCCGCTCACGAAACGCTCGCGAGCCGGTGGTGGTCACGGAAGTGGCCGAGAATCAACGATGAAACGATGACGTTACCGATCACATTTGTATCCCAATCCGCGCCCAGTGGCCCGGGCGTGTGTTGTGACGCGGAGCGACGGCAGCGCGATCGGCGCTGAAGGCTTCGCATGAGGGCGCGCGCTCGTGTCTGGTGGCTTGTTGGTGTTGCGCTGGCAAGTATCGGGTTTGCCTTGGCGTTGTCCGCCACTGGCCGACTCAACGCTCTGGAGGATGCGACCATCGACGAGCGATTCGCGATCCGCGGCACCCAGCGTCCGCCGAAGAACCTCGTCATCATCGCGATCGACAACAAGACCTACCAGGACCTGAACGCGTTTCCGTTCCCGCGCACTTACTACGCGCGGCTGATTGACAACCTCGCCGCCGAGCGCCCGGCCGCGATCGTGTTCGACATCGACCTCGCGAACATGAGCACGATCGGGAAGCAGAACTGCGACGGCGGCCTTCCATGCGACGACCTCGCGCTGCTGACCGCGATCAGCAACCATCCCGGGATCACGGTGTTCGGTTCGACCCAGCCGAACGCCAACGGGAACGGCCAGGTGCTGTTCCTGGGCTCTCCCCTGGGGACGAGGCTGCTGCAAGAGGTCGGGTCTCTAGGCTCCGCTGTGTTCCCAAGCAACCAGCCCGGCGGGGTATACCGTCAGATGATCTACTCGGTCCAGAACGTCCCGACGCTGTACGTCGCCGCCGCCGAACTGGCGATGCACAGGCACATCACCGCCAAGCAGTTCGGCGGCGATCAATGGATCGACTACCCCGGGGCCGAGCACACGATCCCGTGGGTCTCGTTCTCGAGCGTCTATGACCCCAAGAAGTACGGGCCGCCCGACGGCTGGTCTCACCCGCTGCCGCCCGACTACTTCCGCGGCAAGATCGTGTTCGTCGGCGAGACGCAGCTCTCGCTGCAGGACTTCCATGCGACGTCGACTGACGACCAGATGGCCGGGGTCGAGATCGAGGCGGGCGCGACCGCCACGATCCTGAATGGCTTCCCGCTCAAGTCGGCTCCCGGGGTTTCGTTCCCGGAGCGGTTGCCGATCAACTGCTTGCCGGCACGCACAACGAGCCGCGGCTTGCGGCCATCGAGCTCGACGGCACGGTTATGTTCTGCGACCTACGCGACTTCGCGCGATTTGCAGAGAACCTGTCGGCGGCGCGAGTGATCGACGTTCTGAACCGCTATCTCACCGAGCTGAGCGAGGCGATCCTCGCGTACGGCGGCACGCTTGTCGCCTACATGGGCGACGGCATCATGGGCGTGTTCGGCGCGCCGCTTGAGCAACCAGACCACGCGGATCGTGCGCTGAGCGCTACTCGCGAAATACTCGAACACTCGAACAGCGCTTGCCCAGTTTCAACGACTGGCTTCGCTCCGTCGGACTCAGCGAAGGGTTCCGGATTGGCATCGGCTTGAACAGCGGCCCGGTGATGTCCGGCATCGTCGGCTCCGATGCGCGACTCGAGTACACCGCGGTCGGCGACACGACAAACACCGCTTCGCGCCTTGAAGCGATGACCAAGGACACGCCCTACCAGCTCTACCTCGCCGATACAACGCGTGCACGGCTACGACATCAGCCGCCTGACCTGGTGTTCGTAGCTGAGCTGCAACTTCGAGGACGCGAAGCGCGAGTTAGGGTCTGGTCGCTCGAGCTCGCTGGCGGAACAATGGCGCGAGCAACACACGAGCGTGGCGACTATTAACGGCGCGGAGCCAATCAACGTGTAGCGCTTGGCTTGCTTCGACTGGAGCTAACGTCAGGCTATGAGGAAACCACCGCTGGGCTGCGAGGTGGCCCGCCTTCGGGCCTCGGCCACGACCGCCAACCGCGGTCTCTCGGCGTGACGTGCCGCGGACACTGGCGCGGTCGGCTCGGGAACCGCTGAGCGCCGCCGGACACTGGAGGCGTTGCCGGCGCGATGATGGGGTTTGTGTGGCCGGCTTCACCCGAGCAGCTGATTGCCCACCAGCAGGAGCTAGCGCTGGCCCCGGCGACGTTGTGGCGTCCCGAGTCCGGCGCGCTCGCGATCGGAGCGTGCGTGGTGGTGTTCGCCCGGGGATACAAGGGCCCGGGCGCGGCCGGGGACCGGGCGTGGGTGGCGGCCAGCGTCCTGCGCGATCGACACGTCCTCGCGGCAGCAGGGATCGTCGCGTACGCCGGCGCCGCGTACGCGCCGGGGCTGCTGGCGTTGCGCGAGGGACCGTGCCTGGAGGCTGCCGTGCGTGCGCTCGCTGTACGGCCGGATGTGTTGCTGGTCGATGGGACCGGTCGCGACCACCCTCGCCAAGCTGGCCTGGCGCTCCATCTCGGAGCTGCTGTGGACCTGCCGACGATCGGAGTGACCCATCGACCCCTGCTCGCCTCGGGACCGTGGCCAGAGGACCGCCCGGGGGCGACCTCCCCGTTGCTGCTGGACGGCGAACTGGTGGGGATGTGGCTGCGGACCCGTGCCGGCGCGCGACCGCTTGCCGTCCACCCCGCCTGGCGCACCGACCTCGACACCGCCGCCCAGACCATCGGCAGGGCTACCTACGAGCACCGCACTCCCGAGCCGCTCCGCCACGCCCGGACGCTCGCTCGCAGCGCCCGCGCGAGACACTCGTCGCGAGCTGAGCACCACCCGACCAACCACTGAAACCGCCGGTCGGCAGTCGGCAGCTGGTCGATCGCGCGGTCAAAGCTCGTCGGGCGCGGCAAGGTTGGACACGCAGCGACGTGAGATCCTCGAGACGCGACCGGTCGCCAACCTCGGGAACCAGGACACGGAAGCGACCACCGTCCCGAGGTAGCAAGGCAATGACCAACCGTCGAATCACGGATCGTGATGCGTTATCCGGTTCGGCGCTTAGTAGCGCCACCGGGCTGCTTGATGCCGTCAGGCGTTTCGATCGCGTCCGCGATCTCGTGGGCGAGATCACCGATCCGTTCAAACGCGCGCGCGATCGCGGTCACCGACACGTCCTCGAGCGCCTGGCCGAGGGTCTTTGCGGCCTGGTCGAACTGATCCCATAGGTCGGGCGGACCCGGGCGGTCGCTGGAGGCCTCCAGCTCGGATGACAGCCGCAGGCTGCTCGCTCCCTTGCGGGCTTGCCAGCCAGCGCCTGCTAGGTGCAGGAGCCGAAACGCGCCGCCTTCTTGCTCGGCGGCGTCGGCGAGCTCGCGAAGCCGAGTCGCGAAGCCTTCGTGCGCGCGCAGCGCCGCCGCCCAGCGCTGGTCGGCCTGCCGTAGCTGCTCGACGGCGAACGCCGGGTCGATCGAGCCGCCGCTCACTGCGAACCTTGCGATAGGTCGACGGAGCTGGCGAGATCGACCAGCACGTCCTTGGGGGAGGTTGCCCAATCGCGATTGGCGTCAGCTCGCGGCGGCTCGCGTGGCGGCGGCGAGCGCAGCTCTAAGTTGGTCCGCGTCGCGAGCAGCCGATCGAGATCTGAGCGACGCACGAGCCACTTGCGGCCACCTGCCTTGTGGGCTTTCAGGCGCCCCTCGCTGACCCAGAGGCGGATCGTTGAGGGGTTCATTTGCAGCATCTTCGCGATCTGCGGCAGCGTCAGCCAATCGTCATCCTGTTGCATCGGCCCAAGCTCCTAGCGCTGATTAGACCGTGGATGCTAGCCTATCGGCCGCGAATGGCGACGCCCGACAACGTTGAGCCGATCGACCTCGCGCGATGGCGGCGACGAGCCAGCCGACGCCCGCGTCGCGAGCGGGCACGCCAGCAACCCCGACGCGAACCGCCGCCACGCAACGCCTCGAGCACTCGCGCCTGGGAGGATCTCGCCGCAAATGTGATCTGGCCCAAGGGCACAGCCAAGCCCTCGGCTGACACGCCGATCGTCCGGCCAAGTCGAGTCCTCGTCTCGCAGCCCGAACCCGGCACTATGCTCACACGCGCGCGCAGGCCTATGCCCCTGTCGTCGAGGCGAGCTCGCTGGATCGCCGGCGCGATCTGCCCGGTCTTGGTCGCCGTGATCGTCGCGTTGGCGACGATCGGCCGTGACGATCGTCCGCACCGCGCACAATCGCCATCGCTGCCTGCGCGCCTCGCCACCGACGTGTCGTCGACCAGCGCCGCCGCGATCAGCCACACGCTGGAGCAGGTCGACTCCGATGCAGATCGCGCCGCCGGAGCGGGCCGCCGCGCCCGTCCGCGGCCGGGCCGACAGACGGCCGGGCCGGGCCGACAGACGGCCGCGCAACCATCCAAGGTCGTGACTGTCGCCCGACCTGCGACGGTCATCCAAACGCCAGTGCACACGCTCGCCTACACGCCGGTCAGCACCTCCCACTACGAACCCGCTCGCAGCTACCAGGCGCCGACGTCGCCATCGCCGTCGACCAGCACAGGCGCTGCGACGAGCACGCCTGCTCGCAGCACCCCAGCCAAGTCCACGCCAGCTCGCGCATCCAAAGCAGCTCTGCGTTCGCTGATCGAGGGTGCCGGCTGGTGCAGCTGCTGAGCCTCCAAACGTCCACCGTCTAACCGAAGGTAGGAAACGAAGTTGAGAACACCCAAGCTCCTCCAACTCGCGGCTGCCGCTGCCGTTGGCGCCGTGCTCAGCGCGGGCGGGTACGCGCTCGCGTCGACGCGTTCCTCGGCCGGCCCGGTCATGCTAGTCCGCGCGTGCGCCGACCGCGGGGGCGCTCATCTGCTGCATATGCAGGCGCGCTGCGATGGTGCGCAGCAGGCGATTGCATGGAACACGATCGCGGCCGGATCGCCAGTCCGTGCCTGGGCAGCCGTCGACCTCGCCGGCGGCGTGCTGAGCGGAGAGGGCGCGACAGTTCGGCAGAGTGGAACCGGCGTTTACCAAGTATCCGTGACCGCGCGCAGCTGCGCGCGCGCACTGAACAACGCCCCGCTGGTAACGGTAGAGGACACCTATCCGCCGGGCGGCCTGGTTGGCAGCTCATTCCCGTACGCCTGGGTGCAGACCCACAGCAGCGACGAGGAAGGATTCACTGTCTACACCGGCGAGATCATCAACGGCTCGTTCACGCTGTGGAACGAGGGCTTCGACTTCGAGGACATGTGCCGATGAGTAAATATTACCGGACAAGCGCGGCGAAATCGAATGCGGCGCATGCCGCCGTTGCAACGAGCGGTCCCCTCGCCGCGCTGCTCTGCACCGCCGCCCCCGCTAGTGCGGGTGCGTTGCGCGAGCCGCTCATCATCACCGCGGCGACCGGGTGCAATCTGACCTAGAAGAGTGGATAAGGCCGAGATTGGTGCTGACATCCACGAAAACGAGCGTCAGTCTGGAATCCAGTCACTGTCGGCGAGGCGATGACGCGCTAGTGACAGTGTCGCGGGCTGGTGTAACAGTCACGCACCGCCGTTGCACGGTGACTTCGGGCAGCCCTATGGCACCTGTCAAGTGAAGGCGCGGGCTGCAGCTGTGGAAGGTGGGCGGTGAGGGACGTCTCGGGGTGTCAGGGCCCGAGCGCGTAGATCGCGTCGAGGGTGTCCTGGAGGATCGCGCGGTGAAGGTAGCCCGCTGGAGGGCGGAGGATCAGTCGGCGGGCGGTACGCACGATCTTCAGCGGGACGCAGAAGAAGAGGTTGCGTAGCGCCTTGCCGTG
>JBEKRJ010000341.1:0-5707 GCA_049518835.1 Solirubrobacteraceae bacterium | reverse complement strand
ATGAAGAGTGTTGCGGTGCCGATGTCGACGAGCACGACGGCGATGGCGACGAGTTTGCCCTCGGTGGTCTTTGGGTTGATGCGGGTGGTCCCGCAGCCAGCCGCGATCCCGATTGGCCTGCGACCAGACGCGCCGGCACCATAGTCGTTTGACCGTAGCCCGATCGCCGGCGCCGTCTCAAAATAATGACCAGTTCCATGGCAGCGGTCCGCTATAAGTAGGCGCCGTGAGCTCAGGCGAACCCAATGCGCGGGCCGATGTGCTCGTCATCTTCGGCATCACCGGCGATCTCGCGAAGGTGATGACCTTTGATTCCCTCTACCGGCTCGAGCAGCGCGGGTTGATCGACTGTCCGATCGTCGGCGTGGCCGGCGTGGACTGGTCGACCCGGCAGCTTCAGGAGCATGCGCGCGCGGCGATCGAGGGCAAGGAGGGGTCGATCGATGAAGCGGTGTTCAAGCGGCTCGCCGATCGCCTGTCCTACGTCCAGGGCGACTTCACCGACGCGGCCACGTATGCACGCGTGAGCGCGGCGACGGCGGCGGCGCAGCGGCCTGTGTTCTATCTGGAGATCCCTCCGTCTCTGTTTGCGACGGTGATCAAGGGCCTGTCCGAGGGCGGGCTCACGGCCCATGCGCGCGTACTGGTCGAGAAGCCATTCGGCCACGACCTCGCGTCGGCCCGCGCGCTCGCCGCCGCGATCCACCGATATCTGGATGAGTCGCAGCTGTACAGGATTGACCACTTCCTGGGCAAGATGGGGGTCGACGAGTTCCTCTACCTGCGTTTCGCGAACTCGACTCTCGAGCCGGTGTGGAATCGCAGCCACATCGCGAACGTGCAGATCACGATGGCTGAGAGCTTTGGCGTGGAGGATCGCGGCCACTTTTATGACCCTGTCGGAGCGCTCCGCGACGTGGTCGTCAACCACATCATGCAGCTCGTTGCGGCAGCGGCGATGGAACCGCCGGCCGGGGCTGACGCGGCGGCACTCAAGGACGCGAAGTTCGCGGTCTTCCGCTCGATCCCCGACGCGGACCCGCGGCATTACGTCCGCGGCCAGTACGACGGGTATCTCGATGTCCCCGGCGTTGCCCAAGGCTCGACCACCGAGACCTACACCGCCCTGCGTTTGGAGATCGACAACTGGCGCTGGGCGGGCGTGCCGTGGTTCATCCGGGCGGGCAAGCTCCTTCCCGTTACGGAGACCGAGCTCAGGCTCGTCTTTCGCCGCCCGCCGCGGCTGGGGTTCGTCGAGACCAGGGGGGCGCGACCGCCGGTCGAGAGCCAGCTCGTGATCAAGGTGGACCCGTCGACCGGCATCCGGCTGGTACTCGACGCTCACCGCGCCGATCGGGGCGGTCCGCAGCAGATCACGCTCGACATGGAGTTCGCGCAGGAGGGCGGGGAAGGGCCGACCCCGTACGAGGTGCTGCTGCTCGCGGCGATCGAGGGAGACAGCGCTCCGTTCACGCGCCAAGACAGCGTTGAGGAGACGTGGCGGATCGTCGGCCCTCTGATCGAGCGGCCCCCGCCGGTGCGGCCTTACCAACCGGGGTCATGGGGGCCGCGGGAGGGCGATCGGCTGCTGGCTGGAGTTGATCGCTGGCACGGCCCCTGGACGCCGGTGTGAGCACCGGCGCGCTCGAGCAGGAGCAATCGCCGGCGAATCGCCGCGGCGGTCGAGACGGCGGGCAAGACCGACGATCGCCCCAACGCGGCCGCGGCAGCCGCGCGACCGCTTCCGGGCGTCGCCGCGCTCGAACGACTGGGGCGGCGGGGCTCCGCCGCGCCGGCGAGGTCGATTCGGCCGGCGGGGTAGGAGAAACGGAGAAATCAGGTCGTGGCCCACTACGACGTGATCATCATCGGCACCGGCGCCGGCCGGGGCACCCTGGCCCGGCACCTCGCCCCCGCGGGTAAGCGCCCACTGCTGTTGGAGCGAGGCGGATGGCTGACGCGCGAGCCCCCGAACGTTTCGGCCGAGGAAGTGTTCGTCCGGCGTCGCTAGTGACCTCGGACGCGTGGCGGTATGTCGTCGGCGGCGCCACGAAGATGTACGGAGCGGCGCTCTACCGTCTGCGGGAGCAGGACTTCGGCGAGCTTCGCCATCGTGACGGGATCTCACCGGCGTGGCCGATCGGCTACGACGCGATGGAGCTGTACTACACCGTAGCCGAACAGTACTACCAGGTACACGGCGCCCGCGGCGAGGATCCGACCGAACCGCCCGCGAGTGCTCCCTACCCGTTCCCCGCCGTGTCTCACGACCCGCGGATCCAAAAGCTGTCCGACGACCTCGCGGCTGTCGCTCTGCATCCGTTTCACGCCCCGTGCGGCGTGATGCTCGACGAGCGCTACATGCCGCTCAGCCGCTGCACGCTGCGACCGCTGTGACGGCTTCCCGTGCATCGTTCACGCCAAGTCCGACGCCGACGTGCTCGGCGTGCGGCCCGCGCTCGAGCAACCCGGGGTCGAGCTGCGGATCAACACCGAGGCTGTCCGCCTGATCACAAACCCCGCCGGAACCGCGGTCACCGGCGTCGTCGTCAAGCACGAGGGGGCGAGGAGGCGCTGAGCGCGGACATCGTCGTCGTCTCGTGCGGGGCCGCGAACTCGGCAAGGCTGCTGCTGTCATCGGCCAACGAGCGGCATCCAGACGGGCTCGCGAACGCCTCCGAGCAGGTCGGGCGCAACCACATGTTTCACAACAGCCAAGCGGTGCTGGCGCTGTCACATCGCGATCGCGACCAGGAACGAGACGGCCGTCGTCTACGTGGCCGGTGTCGTCCAGGGCATCACGCTCGTCACCTTTCCGGCGGCAAGCACCGTCTTCACCAGCCCAGCGCAATACGATCTCTCGAGCGCGCAGTACGGGATCCTGTTCTTGGCGCAGGTGATCGCCGCGATTGTCGCGTCGCTGCTCGGTGCGGGCGGGTCCTGTATGGCATTTGCGAGACCGTCAACGGCAACTGGTCCGCGCTCGACATGACCCGCCAACTCGGCGCCTCGAAGACGGTCGCGTCGCTGGCGCTGACCGCGTTCTGGGGGATGGTGACCGCAGGACGGGTCGGGTTCGCGGTGATTGCGCGGTGGTTCCCGCCACGGCTGGCCTACCACACGCTTGGCCTCCTGCTCGGCGGCGCGTTCGTCATCATCGCCGTGCTCCCGCACCACGAACCCGGTCTCGGCGTGGTCGGATTCGGCGTCGCCGGCCTTGGCTGCTCGGCGCTCCTGCCCCTCACGATCAGCTTTGGCCAAGAGGAGCTGCCCGCCTTGGCGGCAAGGATGGCGGGCGGCGTGATCGCCTTCTACCAACTCGGCTACGGAACCGCGGCCTTCGGCATCGGCCCGCTCGTCGACGGCGGTGTCAGCCTGACCACCATCTACGGATCCTCAGCGGTCATCGCCGTCTGCATGGGCGCATGGTCTCTCGCAGTCGCCGGCAACCGGCCAAGCCCTGCCGCTTGTTATCCACACCTCGGGCACGCGATCGACGGACGCGAGCCGCGGGGGTACCCGCGGGCCTGAGGGGCTGGAGTCCGAGCGGGTGCTAGCGTCGCTGCTCTACGCCGATGGCCATCGCCTCTTCGCCTGTGCGGCGTGGGGAACTCCGCGCCTTCCTGCGCTCGCGTCGCGCCCGACTGTCGCCGGCGGACGTGGGCTTGCCTGATGATGGCGCCCGCCGCCGCACGCCCGGCCTGCGGCGCGAGGAGCTGGCCGCGCTCGCCGGGGTTGGGGTGTCCTGGTACACGTGGCTTGAGCAGGGGCGCGATATCCACCCCTCGCCGGACGTGCTCGACGCGCTGGCGCGCGCACTGCGGCTGGACGCCGCCGAACGGACGACGTTGTTCGCACTGGCACGCACGGAGCTGCCGCTGCCCGACGACTCAGGGAGTGCGCCGGGCGAGGACGGCGACGAGGGTCGCGCGCTGCTCGTGTCCCTGGTGGAGGGGCTGCACCCGACGCCGGCGTACCTGCTCGGGCCGATGACCCGGATCCTGGCCTGGAATCCGGCGGCCTCGGCACTGTTTGGCTCGCCGGATCACTTGTCGTCCGAGCGCCGCTGGCTGTTGTGGATGCTGCTGGTCGACCCCGGCAAGGCGCGTACCAATCCGGGCCGGGAGGGGACCGCTCGAAGCATGGTCGCGCGGTTTCGCACCGAATATGCGCGGCACGCCGGCGAGCCCGCGTACGAGCAGTTCATCACTGCGCTAGGCGAGCGCAGCCCGTGGTTTGCGCAGTGGTGGGGTGAGCACGAGGTCAACGACACTCAGCGCGGCACGAAGACGATCGAGCATCCGACGCTGGGGACGCTGCGCCTGCACCACGCGCAGACGGTGCCGACCGGGGCGCCTGACCTCCGGCTCACCATCTACGCGCCCGCAGACGCAGCTACCCGCGCTGCACTCGCGACGCTAGCGAGTCCCTGACCCACAAGTAACTAATGCTCGGCGGCCATCGGGTTGCCGAGCTGGGCGGCGTGCTCGAGCTGGTGCATGTCCTGTTCGTCGAGTTCGATGTCGCCCGCGGCGATGTTCTCCTCGAGGTGCTGGATCGAGCTCGTGCCGGGGATCAGCAGGATCCGCTCGGACCGGTGCAGCAGCCACGCGAGCGCGATCTGCGAGGGGGTGGCCTGACGCCGGGCGGCGACCTCCGCGATCACCGGGTCGGCCGCCAGCTGCTTGGGACCGCCTGTGAAGGCCGATCCCAGCGGAAAGAACGGCACGAATGCGAGCTCGCGGTCCTCGCACAGCGCGAGCTCGTCTTCTTCGGTGCGATTGACGACGCTGTAGGCGTTCTGCACGCACGCGAGGTCGACGAGCTCGAGCGCCCGGCGGACGGTCTCGGCCGAGGCGTTGGAGATCCCGATCAGGTCGAGCTTGCCCTCCTGGCGGAGATCCTCCAGCGCGCCCAGCTGCTCGGCCAGCCGACCCTCGGCGTCGTGTTCGTCGAACAGGCGCAGGTTGACGAGCGCGATCCGCTCGAGCGCCAGCGTGCGCAGGTTGTCCTCGACGCCGACACGCAGCTCGGCCGGCGACTGCGCCGCCAGCCATCCGCCGGCATCGTCACGGCGTCCGCCGACCTTGGTGACGAGCTTGAGGTGCTCCGGATACGGATACAGCGCCTCTCGGATCAGCTCGTTGACTACGTTCGGACCGTAGAACTGCGAGGTGTCGATGTGATCGACACCAAGCTCGACCGCGCGGCGCAGCACCGCGCGGGCACCTTCGGGGTCACTCGGCGCTCCGAACACGCCGGGTCCGGCGAGCTGCATCGCGCCGAAGCCGATGCGGTTGACGGGCTTGTCGCCCAGAAACGATGTCTTGCTCATGGCGCACAGGCTGCTCCTTTTGGGTCGCGCCGACAAGGAGTCTGGTGATCCTGTGACCGCCGCCACCAGCCTCGCTGTCATCGGATGGTCGCCAAACCGATCGCCAGCCTGCCCCGAGTCGAACGCACGTTGCTCTCAGACCTCGGCACGATGTGCCGCGACGAGCCGCGCATCGGCGCCCGGCGAGCAGATCTTTTCCGCGGCCGACAGGTTTGGCGCCAGGCATGATGGGTATCGACCCGGGCTGGAGGTAACGGCGGTCGGAGGTAAGACATGACGCGGTCGATTCGGTTGATGGTGACGCTGCTGGCCGCGGGGAGCGCGGCGCTCGTGCCGGCGGCGGTGCAGGCGGCCTCGCGGGCCCACCCGTCC
>JBEKRJ010000340.1:0-5747 GCA_049518835.1 Solirubrobacteraceae bacterium | reverse complement strand
AAACCCGCCAGCAACGCGACGGTGACCCCACCCTGCACCTCGACGCCGTGCAACTGATCCCCGCGACGATCCCCGCCGCGGGACGAAACCCACGCAAGATCACCGAGCCAGACTAGGCACCGTCCGACCCAATCGCGCCGAGCGTGCGCAACCGATCGTCGCGGCCCCGGTTAACCGCGACCCACGATCCTCACCCCCCGGTCAGCGCTCAGCGCTCAGCGATAACCGGATCTTGCTGACGCGCACGTCGCCAACGACTGCAGCGCTGCTGGTGTCAGGGCGTGTCGGCGCGGATGGAATCGGAGATCGCTCGTCCCCGCAACGCAGGCGATCAGCAAGCTCAGCAGCGAAATGCGGACCGGGGTTTGAACGCGAGGCTCAGGATGCCAGCCGGCGGCGGGCCTTCTGCACCGACGGCAGCGCCGCCTTCGCCTTGGCCAACGGCCGGGCGCGGACGTCGACGCTCGCACGCTTCGCCGCGATCGTGATCTCCTCCCCGGTCGCGGGGTTGCGACCCTTCCGCGCTCTGGTCGCGGGCTTGACGCGCACGGTCAACTGCACCAGCCCGGCGATCCTCACCTTCTGCGCGTTGCCGAGCTCCTCGAGCACGATCTCCTCCAGCGCGCTCATCGCCCGCTTGGCGTCGGCGTTGCTCAGACCAGCACGATCGGCGACCGCGGCTGCAAGCTGTGTTTGCGTCAATGGCATCCAAACCCCTCCTTGGCGAACTTGAACTACACCCAACCGGAATTGAACATCAAAGCACCTTCGCGATGCCGCGCGGCGATGACGCGACCGATCCATCCAGCGCCCTGCGCCCCTGCGGCGCCGTTGGCACGGACGCTGCTCCTGATTCCCGTCGGGGCTGGAGCACTGGCGAAAAGACGTGGATCGCGCACTTACGCAGGCGTCTTGGACGGTCGTGGGCCGGCGAGCAACAGGGTCGCGGGCTGGTGTCGATGGTCCCTGGTGGTGCGGCTGGTCGGTCACCAAGCCTGACAGCTGCTACCTCGGCGAGGTGCAGCGGCTCCCCGGTCGCGATCGCGCAGTCGGCGGGTTCGCTGACAAGTTCGCGACAAGCGTTGCGTCTACGTCGAACGTGACCTTCGGTCGGAAGTGCACGATCGGGTCACCGGCTGGCTTGAGGTGCTGCGAGCTCTTGTCGCCCCCGGCGGTCCCGACAGGGCGTGTGCGTCCGGTCGATCGCGATCGCCTCGCCGAGGCCGTGTGGCGCGGCCTTGGCCGACAAAGTCACCATGCTGGCTCGGCGGGCCCAGAACTGCAGTCTGCGCACGCTGCGCCGCGCGTCGCTCTCGGGGTTACTAGCACCGCCGGCGCCTAGGCGCCCTGCCCGCGCGAGGCTGCTCGCAACGCCGTTCGTGCGCGTTGGCTTCCGGCCGGCCTGTGAGCACGCGAGGCGTCGCCGGCCCGAGTTTGCAGTGCGACGCTTGCCGGCTGCTGGAGGGCATTTCGATCTTGCTTTGGGTTCTTGTCGGCGCCCGCAGCGATGATCGCGGTGTCGTGCGTGCAGATCGTGTGAGGCTTGCCGGATGTGGACCTCTGGAAGTCCGGCGCGACCCGTGAGTCCGCACATGCTCGGGCGTGATGATCAGGCGTCTGCACTCGCGTGTCTGGGATGCCGGCGGCGCGCGAGTAGCCGATGCGCAGCGACTCGTGCAGGCATCGTCTGGCTGTCAGTACCGGCCGCACCCGAGGGGCTCGGCGAGCCCAACCTGCGGACCGCACCCGCGATGCCCGGTTCACCGCAACGCGGCGTTCGTCAGCGACGCGCTCTGGCAACCGGATGTGGCGTTGAGGATGTGCGCCTCGCGGGCGGCACACGGTGCACACCAGCAGCGATACGCCACGTAACCGGGTTCCAGATCGTGCGAGCCGATAGCTGCGGTACCCGCGCCCGTTACCCGCGGGCCAGGCCAGCAGCTACCCGGTCGGCACGGTAGCGCTCGCTCTCGTCGCAACTGCACCACGATCCAGTCAGCAGTGACGCAGCGGTGGTGGTGGTGGTGTGACCCTGCCGTGCGACTGTCTGTGCGCATCCCGTGATCGCTACGCGGCCGCGTCGTGGCAGCCCGCGACCGCGGTGGCGATCGTCCGGAGACGATTCGCGGCATTCGCACCATCCCGCCGCAAAGTCGATGCGCCCAGCTTCGCCCGATGAGCGTGCAAGCGGCTGTCGTCGATTGCTGCGATCAGAAGTCGATCAGCAATGCGAGCGCTGGCAGGCCGATCCTGACCAGCTCCCGCCAGGTCACCCCTGGGCCCAAGATTTCGGCTCGAATGCGACGGGGATCTCGTGCCCGTCGCGTCGGTAGCGCAATGCCAGTCCATGCGACGGCGGCCGTTACGCCTCGTCGCTGGTGAGCCGCCGCCGATCGATGCACCTGGCGTGGAGGTCGATCCCGGTTCATGACTGCACCGCGGGCGCCGTCGAGCGATCCGACGCGCCTGACCGCTGCTCCCCAGCCGGCGCAGGATCGCGCCGGCCGCCGTTCAGTTCATCGGACGTCGTTGCGCGTGCCGGGGTCTGGTCGGCGGTTTGCGTGCGGGCGGCGATCGCGCGGACCGTCCGATGCGCCACCATGGCCGCGGTCGCGAGCTCGCGATCGGCAAGACCGAGCCGCACGCCGCGGATCACCGCCTGCGCATATTCGGCCTCGACCTCGTGCTTGCGTCGCGCGGCACGCTCGATCCGCCGCAGCACATCTCCGCGCAACTCGTCGCGCGCCCGCGCGTGTCCGACCTGCTCGGCGTCTGCGATCGCGGCCAACGGCAGACCGGCTGCGATTGCGGCGCTCGCCGCGTCCGCGACCCGCTGGTGCAGTTCGGCATCGTCGTGCTTGTCGCCGTCTGCGTGCGCGCGAAGTCGCGCGCTAGCAGCGGTCGCGATCGCTTCGAGCGCAGGTGGGCGCGCCTGCTCGATCGTGGTGCGTGCTCGGGCTGTCATGAGAGCCTCCTCCGCTGGTTCTCGCTGATGTTGAGCCCGGCTACCGCCACCTCGACCACCAATTCCCGCGCGGCCGAAAGCCCGTCCTGTCGCGACCGAATACCGGCAGGCAACGCACGGCGAGACCCAGGCACGGAAGGACCCGGCGCCGGCCTTCAGCCAAGGACCCGCCGGCTGCCTTCGCGCTCCAGCCGGCCGAGGCCGGCGAACGCAGACGAGCAGCAATCTGTGTGTGCCGGCGGGCGATGAGCAGCGAGCGCCTGAGTGTCAGGCATACAGCGCGCGAGCCGGCTCGTTGCGGTCCGCAGCGTCGCGTACCGTTGTGGCCGCGCGCTCGTAAATGAGTGTGGCGCTCACGGGTGCACGCGGGGGATCATGTCCTTCTGAGCCGTCACGGTCACCAGCTCGGGCTCGCGCCGCCCGCCGGCGAGGACGCACAACCGTCCGGGTCCGCAATGGCGCTGGACAGCGGGACCCGGTGTCCAAGAAGCGCATCGCGTGTCCGCAAGGGGATGTGGCACGGTGCGCACTGATCGCGCTCCCGCGGCCACGCCGCGTATCGGCGTTACAGCCTCGGGCGCGTCATCCGCGCGAAAGGGACGCAGCCGGATCGCGCCGGTCGGAAGCCGTTGCACCCGCTGCCCGTACACCACGACAAGACGTCACGCGACCCACGCCCCCGCGGGCGTGGTCGGTCTGACTGCACCCGAAACTCACCAGGCGCCAGCATCGCAAACAAAGCAGAAGCCGAGCAGGACCTTTGGCGACGGCTTGCGCGCGTCTGCGAACCCCGGGCAGCGACGGTACGCGGTACGGCAACGCCACCTGGGGCGTCAAGGACCGTTACCGCGAACGGGCAACGGGGTCCGCAGACACCGTTACCGCACAATCACGCGCGTGGCACAGGCGTGCGAGGCGTGGGAGCAGACGTCCTGTGTCAAGCCCCCGGCGTGGAATCGCTGTCGAGGGGCGGGAGACGGGCCGGGGGCACATCCCCCGGACCCCCCTGGCGACCCCCTAACGCAGATGGCGCGCTGCGCGAACGGCGGGAGTGAGAGCCCGCCCGGCGGTTCGGCCGGCGCAAAACGGCACGCGCCGACCGCCCCAGCACCGCCGTGCGGCTGAGGCAGTCAACGGCAACAGCAAAGGCAAGAGTGAAGCTGTAGTTGGCTGATACTCGGGCGTGCGGTGCACTTCGGTTACAAGTGACTCGGGCCGAGTGTAAGTCTGGGGCTACCGGGTGGTGGTCACCTCGCTGCTGTCGGGCGACGGAGTGACGGCGCTGACGGCGAGGCCGGCGGCCATGCGTTCGGTCGGCGGCGTGGTCGACGACGGGTCCCGACGAGGTCGGGATCGTGACCGTGATGTGCTGTGGGCGTGGTGGCGGGCCGGGTCATACGCGACTCGGTCTTGCCAGCAGCGCCACACGATCCGGCACCAGGCGCGCCCAAGCGTGCGCAGCGCACGCGGGTGGTCGTGATTGCGAGCGAGGGCGGCGGCGTAGCGGGCTTGGGCCCAGGGGTGCCAGTGGCGGGTGCTGTCGGCCAGCCTGCAGAACGCGGCACGCAGTCGCTTGTTGCAGCCCCACCGAAAGCACGCGGCTTTGCGTTTGCCGGACTCGATCGCGACCGCGGCTTGGCCGGCGTCGCCGGCGAGCGCATCGCGGGTCCGGTAGCGCGGGCGGCAGTCGCCGATCTCGCCCAGCAGCTCGGCGGCGCAGACGAAGCTGTCGGCGCCCTTGAACAGCGAGAGGAAGCTCTCGCCGTCCGGATCGGCGCGCACGGCGATCGCGATCTGGCGCTCGAGCGTCTTGAGCTCGCCCGCGAGAGTCTTGAGCGTCGCGACCATGCAGAGAACGAGCTGCCGACGAGCGTTCATCTCCACCGCGCCGACGCGCCCCTCCGGCGCCCGCCTGAGCTTGGCCAGCAGCTGCGCGGGCTTCTTGGCACCCGGGTAGTGCTGGCGGGCAAGGAACGCCGCCAAGCGCTGCTCGCCCAGCCCGCGCGCGTCGACTCGGCTCCGATAGCGCTCAAGGAACGCCAGCGAGATCTGGCTGTCCAGATCGCTAAACAGCCCGATCGGAGCGGGCCAGAAGCGCTCAAGCTCCGCGCGCAGCTGGTTGCCCACCGCGACCTCGGTGCGTACCAGATCCTCGCGCGCTCGCGTCAGCGCCCTTGAGTGCCTTGGTCTGGTCTGAGTCGGGCTCGAGCACCCGGAAGCGGCGCTGATCGGTGCGCGCCAGCTCGCACAGCACGAACGCCTCAAACCGGTCAGACTTGCCGCCCGAGACCCGGAACCTGGCGCGAGTCGCGGCAACCTGGTTGGGGTGCAGCGCCAGCACCCGCAGCCCCGCGTCCAACAGCCGCTCGACCAACAGCCCATCAGGCCGCTCGATCGCGACCAACGCCACCCCATGTCGCACCAGCGCGCGACACAACGCACGCAGCCCTTGCTCGTCATGCGCGAATGTGGCGGTCAACAACTCCTTGCCCGCCTCGTCGCCAACCAGCACGTCGTGCTTATCCGCCGCCCAATCAACCCGGCGTAAGTGGCCATCTCTACTTCCTCTCATCAGTCAGGGATCTTCACAGCGCCCCGACCACGAGGTACCGTTGCGGAACCTCATAGACAAGGCCCTCGATGGGGCTACGTCCTGTTGCCGCTCGCGGCACCTCACCACCGCCGGGACGGGCTGGTCTGCTCTAGGCCCTGCAGCGGGCAAGAAGCCGTGGCCCTGCCCCGGCGGCGATCGAGGCAAAGATTAGGATGACCTATGAGAAGC
>JBEKRJ010000339.1:0-6915 GCA_049518835.1 Solirubrobacteraceae bacterium | reverse complement strand
CGACTGGCGCAGACGAGTGTCCGCCCAACCCGCTGCCGTCGCCGCGACATCGGGCTCGACGCCCAGCAGAGCTGCCAGCTCAGGTAGCGCCGAAACCGTCACAGCCAGATTAGACCCCAGCGATTCGACGATCCTTGTGCGCAGCGGGGCAACGTCGACTTCGGGCTCGGTCAGCAGCAGCCGGCAGAGTCCTCGCAACACCTGACGAATCGGGTCGGCCTCCGCCTCGCGGCAACACGAATCGCAGTTGCCGCTGACGAACCAACCGCCCGCACGCATCACCGACGGGCGCAGGTGTTCTGCCACGGCGCTCTTACCGACGCCCGCGGGACCGGTCAACAGGACGGCGCGAACGCCCGCATGAACGCACTCCTCGAAGGCGGCCCTGAGAATACGGATCTCGGCCTGGCGGCCGACAAGGTTCGCGGGCGCTTGCAGGCGTGCGGGAAAGTCTCGCTCCCCCAGCGCGAATGTCGCCTCGGGGCCCTCATCTCGAATGCGGCGGAGGTCGTGAGCGACCCCCTCCGCACTCTGATAGCGCTTCCCGGGCTCCTTCTCCAGGAGCTTCATGATCACATCCGACAGCAGCGCGGGAACCGAGCTCGCGAGATAGAGCGGCGCGACGGGAGGCTTCCCCAGGTGATCGCGTAGCAACCGCAGCGCTTCCCCGTCCCCGAACGGCGGCCGTCCGGTCGCCATCTCGTACATCGTCGCGCCGAGGGCATAGAGGTCGGCGCGCTGGTCAACGGGACGACCCGTACGACCTGTCTGTTCGGGCGCCAGGTATGGCAGCGTCCCCATCACCTGATGCAGCTGGCTGAACTCGGGGTGCTCCTCATTGAACGAAGTAGCGAGGTCGAAATCGATCAGCGCCGGCCGCCTTTCGGGACCGCAAAGCAGCACATTGGCGGGGTTGATGTCCCTGTGAAGAACGCCGCGCTGATGCACCGCCCCGATGATCTCCGCCAGTCCTACCGCCAGGTCCAGCAGGACAGGGGTGTCTAGCGGCAGGGCCACCGAAGTCATCGGCACGCCGCCGATGTCACCCATCACGAGGCATCCAGCCAGACCAGCTGCTTCTGCCTCGGTCAGCTTCGGTACACCATCGACGCCCGCCAGCCGTTGCAGGATCGCCCGTTCTTGGCGCAACCGCCAGCCGTTGCAGGATCGCCCGTTCTTGGCGCAACCGACGCGCCGACTGCGCCCCAAGCGCTTCCTTCGCAATCACGCCTCCGTTGCCGTCCGAGGACGGAAGCCGGCGGACCCGAGTCCGGTCGCTGCCGAAGAGTAATGCGGCCCCGACAGCGAGCGGTGCGTGACGATCGCCGGCCATGACCGTCGCCAAACCCCCGTCGGATCCGGCCCTAGCGTCGTCGATTCTGTCCTCCACCGTGAGTGCTCCTTCGGCGCCTGGGTCCGTGCCGATGGTTATCTGCCCTTTCATCGGCATTTCGACGTCACCGATGAGTCAGACGCCAACGAGCCGGACGCCTATCGTCGCGGCCCAAGGGGGCAAGGTGTTCGCGCCGCGACCGTGCGCCGGGTCCTAACGGCGCCAGAAAGCCAGCCGCTGCACCGACGCCGTCAGGATGTGGCCCCAGGTGATCTGCGCGTCCTGGCGCTGTGACATGGCCTCGAACGGGCTGAAGCGCATCTCGCCGCCGGTGCCGAGCTTGATCGCGCCATCGTCCTGCCGAGTGCCGTCGACGATGATCCAACCGCGCTCGATGCGGAGGTTCTCGCTCACGGCCTAAGCGTAGCCATCGCTCGTGGCACGTGGGTCCTGTTGGCTAGTCAAATGTCGCAAATCGTGACTAACGCACGCAAGCATTCGCTCATGTGGGGGATGTGGGAATGTCCTCACGCTGAGCCCCGGCCGTCGATCGCAGCGGCGATGTCAGTGGCCCAGGAGGCGATCTCAGACGCATAAGCGGCGTCGAAGCTCTCCAGCCAGGTCTCCCCTGCAGGGCCGAGCGCGGTCAGGTCGTAGGTCACGGACAGACGCGTGAGCTGCCCGTCGGAGGCGAGCACGTCGACCGCAACCGTTCCGCCAGTCACGCCGGGCGTCACGCGGGCGTAACGGATGTGCTCTGGCTGGTGATCGACCATGATCCATGTCGTTTGGTGGCTGCCGTGCGCCGTGGTGAACACGGCCCCGGGGCCGTCACGTCGAGTGGGATCCGGATAATGAGGCTCCCAGCCCTCTGCCCAGCGGCGCTCACCCTCGGCGGTGAACAACGGCATGGCATGCTCGCGCGGCAGTCTCAGCGTGATCTCGGCGCTGCGATGGAGGGTGGTGGACATGCGGTCATCATCCCCGATCTGATCCGCTCCTCCGAGGGCACAGCGGTTCGGATGACCGTGTAGTACTACCCTTTGTTCATGTTTGGTCGAAGATCGGTGCGGTCTTGTCCTCGCGTGTGAGTGCTGGACGCATGCAGAACCAAGCGAGGGGCCGGTTGCCTACTGACGTCGCCGACGCTGGTAGCAGCGCCGAGCCGGGTCCCGAATACATCGCTGAGGCCGCGACTCCGTCGGAGGACATCTGGGCGCGCGAGGCGGCTCTCTATCGCGCCAAGAACGGCACGCGAGACGACGAGCGCAGCCCCTGACGCATTCACGGCTCATCTCTTCGCGCTCTGGTCGCCGCCGGGTTGGGCGGGGCATAGCGGTGGTGGAGGTCTAGCGGATTGCCCGCGGGATCGGCGACGATCGCGTGCTGGCAGACCGCCTCGGGATGACGGTGGCATCGAGCTCGCGGCGTCCGAGTTGCTTGGGCGCCGGCGCTCTTGTAGGGTCTGGGCCGCTGCTCTAATCGCTGCAGCGGCGCACGGTTGGCGCCTTGCGTTGGCGGATCGAGCAAAACGAACGGAGGCTGACGTGCTCAGATCGTCCAGAAACTCAGGCACCGATCGGCCGACCGATGGCCGGTTGCAGCCAGCGGCGCGGACCGCGATCGAGTTGAGAGGGTTCTTGATCCGCCGGGTTCCGGGACTGCTCGCGGTGGTCGGGGTGCGGGCGTTCTTCGCCGGACCGGCCGCGCACGCACAAGGGTCGACGATCAACGCGGCGGCCGGCGTCCAGTTCTCGGGCGTGGTCGATAGCTCGCCTTCGTGTGGCCCCTCTAATTCCGTGACGATCAGTTGGGGCGACAACACCTCCTCCTCGCCCGGCGCCTACGACGCCAACGGTAACGTCACCGGGACCCACACCTATGCCACGCAGGGTACGTTCGGTGGGCAGGTCTCGTTCACGGGGGCCGGTTGCGCAACCGCAACCGACGCGTTCACCGCCACCGTCGGCCCCGCTCCACAGTTCACGCAATGCCCACCGGTCGACGCCGACTTCGGTTGCCAGTTCCTGATCGACGTCTCCCCGAGCGGCACGACAATCCTCGAGGATTCCAACCAGGGGCCCTACGAGATGTCCGACGACTCGCTGATCGGGATCGAGAACAACTCCTCCAATCCGATTTCGGCGATCCCGCTGTCGACGCCTGGATCGGATCTGTTCGGCTTCGACGGTGATGGGATCTGCGATCCAGGCCAGGCGCCGATTCCGTCCGGCTGCGGCCCCGATCAACCGGGCACGACCTGCGACGGCTCGCTCAGCACTCCTTGCTCGTTTCCGGCTCCGCCCGGAGAGCCAGCCGGCTACATTGAACCAGGCGCGCCGGCCGGCAGCACGCAGAACGGTTACGAGGGCCCGACAACTTGGTACTCGAACGTGAGCTCGGACGCGTCCAGCGGACAGGTCAACTTCTCGCCGGCGTTGCAACCCGGACAATCGACGTTCTTCAGCCTCGAGGAGCCGCCGAGCCTGGCTGCGTTCGCCGTCGGCTCGACGCCCCAGGGACTGACGTTGTCTGCGCCCCCGACCGTGACCACCACCGGTGCGAGCTTCGCGGGCCTGGTAGATCCGAACGGGTCGGCGACCACGGCCTACTTCCAGTACGGGCTTGACGCGCGCTATTCGACGCTCGGGGCCTCGGGGCCGGTGTACGACCAGTCGACCTCCGTGCAGTCGGTCGGGGGCGACTTCGCCAACCATCCAGTGCTCGCGTCTGCATTGGGGCTCGTGCCAAATGCGCTGTACCACGTGCGGCTGGTGGCGACGAACAAGTCGGGGACGACCTTTGGGCCTGATCAGACGTTCATGACCAAGCAGGACCCCTCCCCGCCGCCCCCCACGCTGGGAAAGACGTTCAACGTCAAGTTGGTCTCGGGCCTCGTGTTCATCAAGCCGCCTCCCGGAAAGTCGCTCGGGCGCGCGGGCGACGTGTTCTCGAACGCCGCGATCACAAAGGGTCAGGGATTCATCCCGCTGACTGAAGCGCGCCAGATCCCCGCCGGTTCGCAGATCGACGCCCGCCAGGGGTCGCTAGAAGTGACGACCGCCACTGCACTTCGGCGCGGCAAGCAGAGCGGCACGTTCAAGGGCGGCGTGTTCAGCATCTCTCAGGACCGCCGCGGCCCCACGAAGGGCCTGACGACCCTGTCGCTGCTAGAAGGCGCTTTCACCGGCGCGCCGACGTACGCGAGCTGTGGCGCTCACGGCTCGTCGGATGGTCCGGACCCGACAGCGCAAGCAGAATTGAGTCGCCGCGTGCTCCAGACGCTCGGCGCCAGTGTCCACGGCAGCTTTCGCACCCGCGGCCGCTACAGCGCAGCCACGGTCCGCGGAACAGTGTGGACGGTCAGCGACCGCTGCGACGGCACGCTGACGGCGGTGCGGCGCGGGACCGTGCTTGTGACCGACTTCGTCCGCCGGGTCACAGTCACCGTCCACGCGGGCCACAGCTATCTCGCCAAGGCGATCGTCCGCAAACGCAAGTAGGGGGCGTTTCGAAGCGAACCAGCCACGGCGCCCCGACGGGTCGCCAACCCTGGTGGCGCCTAGCGAAGGGACGAATGCGATGAGCGACCAAGTTCTTCCCGCCAACGTGCCGGCACGTTGGATCTCGGTGGCGACCTCACGGTCAACCGTCTCGGTTACGGGACGATGCAGCTGCCGGGACCGGGCGTGTGGGGTCCACCGCGCGATCACGACGAGGCCATCAGGGTGCTACGTCGGGCGGTCGAGCTCGGAGTGAACTTCATCGACACCGCCGACTCCTACGGACCCTACGTCGCCGAAGAACTGATCCGCGAGGCGCTTCACCCATACCCGGAGGGCGGGGTGATTGCGACGAAGGCGGGGCTCACGCGCTTCGGCCCGGTCACTGGCTCTGGGCCGAGCTTTTGGCCGCCGTTAGGCCGGCCCGAGTACCTGCGCCAAGAGGCGGTCATGAGCATGCGCCGCATGCGGCTCGATCGAATCGACCTCTTCCAATTGCATCGCATCGACCCGAAGGTGCCGCTGGAGGACCAGGTCGGCGAGCTCAAGAAGCTCCAGGACGAGGGCAGCGTCAGACACATCGGCCTCTCAGGAGTTTCGGTCGAGCAAGTGAGGGCCGCGCAGGAGATCGCGTCGATCGTGTCGGTGCAAAACCAATTCAACCTGGTTGATCGCTCCGCGCAGCCTGTGTTGGACTATTGCAGCGACCATGACATCGCGTTCATTCCCTACCGGCCCCTGGCCACCGGTTCGCTGGCCGGTGAGGGCAGCCCCTTGGCCGAACTGGCGGACCGTCACGGCGCGACAGCCGCCCAACTGGCGCTCGCCTGGCTGCTCAAGCGCTCGCCCGTGACGCTGCCGATCCCGGGCACCGCGTCGGTTGCGCACCTCGAAGACAACACGCTTGGCGCCTGCATCGAAATGACCGACGACGAGTTCGCCCACCTCTCGGACCTCGCCTAACCGAAGAGGGCCGCGGACCCGGCCGCCAGGGGAGGTTCTAAGTCAACTGTTGGCGGTGGGTCAGGCTGACGGAGTTGGCCTGTCGCAGCGAGATGTTCGAGGCGTTCGGTCTGGCCGATCGGCTGCTGCGCGAGGCGTATTGGGTCAATGAGGTCTGCTTCTGGCGGCCGGACCCGGAAGAGCGAAGCAAGATCAAGCGTGCCAGGCGCGTCCAAGACACCGAGGACGGCTTGTCGGAGTTCCCGCACGTGATCGTCAACCAGCAGGTGCGGATGCTCGCTTACCTTGTGGATCACCTGGAGCGGTCTCCCAGCAGGTCGTTCTACGGCCTCCAGGCGGTTGACGTCGAGGTCGAGACCAGCGGCGCGTCGGAGCATCCGGTGACGGTCACCCTGCAACATATGAGGGAGCTCGAGGCAACGGGGGAGTGCTCGTTGGTTTGCGCCGCTTCCTCTCCGGCATCGAGAGAACTCACACGACGCGACTCTCGTACGCTCGATCATCGAACTCGCGCACGCCCTCGATGAACGGCTTTAACCTTACTCATGTTTCGTCAGACCATTCGCCGGCGCGGGTCATATGAACAGACTCTGAGGAACAGCGGCCCGGGCGATGAGTTCGCGCTACAGGCTCGGTCTCGGTGGGCGGGAGACGAGCGCGAGCTGGCTCGCCGCGTCAACGACGGCTTCGACGTCCGGCTGCTGTGGAACTCGGAGACGAACCGCGTATTCGTCACCGTCGATGACCACCGGCACGGCACCTCGTTCGCGCTCGACGTTGACGCGGCCGACGCTCTCGAAGCCTTTCACCACCCATTCGCTTTCACCAGCACCCACGACGTGCGGCTGCGGCCGCTCGAGCATTTGCCCGCTGGCGGGGCGGGGGAGGGGAGGAACGATGATCAGCAGTGAGGCCGCTAGATTGAGCCGGTGTGAGTGCCGTAGTTGCGCAGCGGCTGACTTGGACCGCGTCGGCAGACGCGGACGCCCTTGGCGCTGCGGGTTACGACGTGATCCGATTCGCTGAGCTCAAGCGCGATGTCGTGGACCGGACGTGCTCGGCCATCGCTCTCCGCACCACGCTTGAGAACCCGGCGCAGGCGTGGTTGGACCGAGT
>JBEKRJ010000338.1:0-6686 GCA_049518835.1 Solirubrobacteraceae bacterium | reverse complement strand
TGGTAAGGCGGTCTGATGCCGTCGCCGGGGTCCGCTCACCCCCGTATCTGGCCGCGGGGCCACTTGGCCTCGAGCGCCGGGCGGAGCGTTCTCGTCGCCCTCGCAGCGGGCGCGCACTGCGGCCTCGCGACGAGCCTCCTCCTCGTCCTCGGCCTTGTCCTGCCTGAGCCACTTGCGCAGCGTGACCTCCGTGATCCCCAGTTCCTTGGCCAGCTTCCACTGCGGCTTGCCACCCAGCTTGGCCAGCCTGACGGCTTCGCGTCTGAACTCTTCGGGGTACGGCGGCGTGTGTCTCGGCACCTAAACCTCATCATCCCGCCCCAAGGTCGGTGAAGCCAGCGAAGGTACCAGCGCGCGGCTCGAGATCGCAGCGGCGTCGCGCTGAGGGTCCGAACCCCGCTAGCCGCGGAGGACTGAGGTGTGTCTGAGTCAAGCCGCAGATCGGGGAGCGAATCAGTCCTCACATCGGTGGGGCTCGCGGCGGCCATCGGCGCCGTAGCAAGCTTGGCGGGTTTGACGGTCTTGGCTGATGTCGGACGCTTCGTGCTTGGGGGCACGCTTGCTCGGCTCGACAGCCGTGGCCGCTGTCGGCGCTTCCGGGCGCGCGGCAGGCTAGGCTCGGTCGGCTCGGTCGGCTCGGTCGGCTCGGTCGGTTCGGTCGGCTCGGTCGGCTCGGTCGGCTCGGTAGCCGGCGCGAGCCCAAACGCCCGCTCGAGGAGATTGGTCGCGGCCGCCACGTCGCTGCGTTCGCGCGCTCGCCCGGCAGCCGCGAACAGGTGGCCGGCACCACGCCGGGCGAGCGCCGGGTCGACGTCCCGGCCCAGCTCACATCGGTAGCGGACCGCCTGCTCCAGAATGCCAGCCGGCGATCTCGTCGAGCTCGACGAGCGCGGGAGCGGCCTCGGCGAGCCAGTCTGCGAAGCCTCAGATCTGCTGTCGCGGTCGTGCGCGTAGCTCCGTTACCGGAGAGCATCGAGCGTCCTCGCGTGGTCGATGGCTGCGTCGTGTGGGTCCATTTGCATGCCCTGGGCTTGCCAGAGGCGGTTGAGCTCGCGCTGGAGAACAACGCAGAGCAAGGGCCAGATGAGCGCCAGCCACGCGACGTGGCGACTGACCGGTCGCTCGATGCCGATCGCCACCTGTGCCTCCCTGATCTGCCGCGGGGCGCGAAACAGCGGGATCAGCGCCGGCAGCACGACGATCGCGCCAGGACCTGCCGCGAGCGCCTGGGCCGCGGGGTGCATGTGACGCAGGCGCTTGACGTTGAACGCACGGCCCAGGTCTCGAAGACCGCGCGAAGTCGACCACCACAGCCACCACACGATCGGCAACTGGTAGAAGTACATCAAGCTCAGCCAGCCGATCAACAGCGGTGATCGACACCGGACCGGCGTCGAACGCCACGGGACTCTGACCTGGTCTGCGAACAGCCAGGCTGAGCGGGGACCACCGCGGCGCGCCCGCCACGCCGCCGCCAGCCACGCGAGTCGGAGAAAGCCTGGTGCGCCGTAGAAGAACAGCGCTATGCCCACAGTCGTAAATTGGAAGAGGAGACTCCCGGCATGATGATTGATCGCAACAACGCCAATCCCTAGCGCGACGCCGATGACCGCGATCGGTAGTGATACAAGAAGGTCGACCGGGGGCTCGATCGGCGGGCGGGCGTCAAGCCTGGCGAACGTTTCCCGCTCGAGGCTGTAGACGCCGACGGAGCGCGACATGCTCCACGACGCCGGAGTGTCGCTCCTCATGCTCACCGCGTTTGGATATAGGTTGAGGAGCAGTCGCTTGAGGCGAAACGCGCTCGCGATGGGCCTTAGGAGCAGATACAGGGCTGCGGCCAGGAGTCCGGCCGCGGCGGCGAGCTCGGCCGGAGAAGCCTTGAAAAGGGCCTCGACTGCGGACCCGATCGAGCTGGCTGTTGGCTGAAGCGCGCCGAGCGTACTGTCGAACAGCTGATCGGTTTCCGACAGCGTCGGCAGTTTGCCACCGACTCCAGCGTGGCGCGGCAGCACGGTTGCAAGCACATGCGCGACGACGAGCGCCGCGAGCGCGAGCGCGCCGATCCGCAGCGCTCTGGACCGCGAGGGAAGCGAGGAACGGAATTCGCTAACGGCATCAAGGGCATCAGCTTCGCCTGCACCGGCGATCCCAACCGCGGCCCGCCGGTGGAACACTCGCTGGGCCGCTGCCAGCACACGATCGATATGCCACAGCATCAGGGAATGGAGCATCCACGATACGCGGGGAAGCCGAATCGGAGCACTCGTCCGCGATCCCCAGCGCCACCCCGTGTCAACCATTGGTGCTGCCGGCAAACCGTCAATCACGTCAAGCGTGTCTGCGTAAGCACCGAGCAGCCGCCGGACGGTTGCGGTGGCGTCTGGCACACCCTGCGCCGCGTGCGCGCCAAGCCGCGAGCGGTGCTCATCAAGCCGCGACCGTGGTCTTACCACCGTATTCTGTTCCATGCGCCCCCAACCCTGTCTTGTGAACGAACCGCACCGCGAGTGGCGGCGAGATCGCTCGACGATACCCGCGTCCGCCAGATGCGCAAGGCGACCCAGGGCGTCAATTTCACACCTTCCCGTGAAGCGTGCTCGCCGCGGGCAATGCCGCGTCTGCTTACCGGTCCGCCTGGAATCGCACGAGACAGGGGAGAGCGCTACCGGTGAACTGGACGATCGGCGCTCCGGTGGACGCGTCCGCGCTGAGAGCTACGTTGATCGTGTCTGCGGCGAGTGCGCCGCGTCTTGTGACGGCAGATCGGGCGGCGCACGTCGGTTGTTTCGCGGATCGCGATGATCTGCTTGATGTCCGCGGCGGGCAGCAGCGGCCGCAGCTCGTCGGCGAAGCAATGTGAAGCTTGCTGCCGGTCACGCCTGTTCTCCTTCTTGGTCGCGGTCGGTGATCTTGCGTGGGTTTCTTCCGGCGGCGGCGATCGTGGCGGGGATCAGCTGCACCGTGTCGAGGTGCAGTGTCTGATCGCAGTCGCGCTGTTGGCGCGTTTTGGGTGGCAGCTCGGGGAGGGCAAGCAGCTGCAGCGAGCCGCGGTGGAGGTGTTCTTCGACGGCGAAGAAGGTGTGGTCGCGGCCGGCGTGATACCAGTTCGGCGGCGGCCGGCCGATCACGCCACAGCGGCCCGTCAGCATCTCGTCGGCCGCGATGGCGAGCGCGAGCATCGCGCGTTCGTTGCGCGACACCCAGACCACGATCGGCGGACCCGCCAAGCGCTGGTAGCGGGCGACCGAGCGCCACCAGGCGCAGAGGAAGGTGTCGTAGGCGGCGAGCTTGTCGCGGTTGTAGGCGGGGCGTTCGGTGAGATCCAGTTCGACAAGCACGTCGAAGACGACCTGGCCGGCTTTGAGCTCGATTGTGACGTCGGGCTTGATCTCGCTCGGCTCCGGCGTTTGCAGGTCGATCGCGGTCTGGCCGTACGGGAACGAGTCAGCGAGCGTGATCGGCCGCCGGCGCGCGCCGGCGGTAGCGTGCGGTGAGGGGATCCGGCCGGTGTAGTAGCGCGGGGTCTTCCGGTTGTCGGTCGCGACGTCGCCGACCGCGCGATGCAACGCGACTGTCCACCACAGCGCATGTAGGTCGTGCGCGACCCGCCCGCCGTTGGACGCCTGGATCTCGCGGTGCTCGCGCTTGGGGTGGATCGCCGGGTGCGGTGTTCGCTGCTGGCCGGTCTTCAGACCGTCGGCGGTCAGTGAGTACAGCGCCGGCGGGCGTTGCGCCTCGCCGCTCTGCCCGCGCAGCGTCGTCTCGTGGCTCGCGATCAGCCCGTTGTCGTAGAGCTTCTCGAGCTTGCGCTCCATCGTCCGGTCAGTGCGGTCGGGCATCACCGCGCTGGCGATCAGCGCGGTTGGCGCCAGGCCGGCCTTGTCCAGGAACGCGAGCACCCTGTAGTCCTCGTCATACATCCGCGCGAGCGTCCCCGGGGTGGGGTTGCGTTGCGGCTCGCCGACCTCGCAGATCCGATCGGCGAGAGCCAGCTCCCGCAGACTCTCCGGCGCCGGCACCCGGTCCTCGCGGGCAGGGTGGACCTTGCCGGCTGGCTGGCCAGCGATGCGACGTGCGGGGCTGTCGTCCATCGCCGGCGGCTGCGGCGGCGGCTGATAGGTCACCTGCGCCGCAGGACGGCCCTCGACTGGGTCGCCAGCAGGGTCGGGCGCCGGCGTGTGGGTCTCGCTTGGCTGCTTGCTGCTCGCGCCGTTGCTGCTGGCAGCGGCGGTGTTCGTGTCGGGTTCGTTGCCGTTGTCGGGTGTGGTTGCGTCGGCGGCGGGGGGTTTGGGTTTGCGGCTGCGGTTCGGCTTGGGCTTGGGCTGGTCGTGGTTGAGGAGCTCGTCGGCGTAGGGGGTGATCACACCGAGATCTTCGGGGTAGGCGCCGCACCGCTCGGCCATCCGCTCTACGTGGTGTCGGGCCCAGAGGTCGGTGTAGCCGCCGGGGTTGGTGTCATCGACGGGCTGGGGGAACGGAAACGTCTTACCGGTGAACGCGACGCGGGGGGTGCCGTCGAAGATCATGTGCCCGATGCAGAAATGGTTTGGCAGGTGCAGGTACTGCTCGGGCGTGACGCGCATGTACTGGCGCGCGTCGACGTCGGCGCGGATGCTCGACTGGTAGACGCTCATCACCGCCCGCGCGGCCTGTTCGGCGTCGTGATGGTCGGCGAGGCGGAAGATGAACTTTGACTGCAGCATGTTCATGAACCCGCGCAGAATCTTCTCCTGATGCACGGAGCCCGACCCGATCTGCGCCGGATACTGCAGCGTGAACGTCGGGCACAACCCGCCCGCGCGATGGTGGGCGAACTGCTCGACGACATGCTCTGATTTCGCGACGTGGCTGGCCTCGTCGACGTACAGGTACACCCGCGGGCGCTTGGAGGCCGGCTGTTTGACGAGCCGGTAGAGCTCGCGGTTGAGCATCCGAAACAGGAAGTGCGCGGTCGTGACCGCGTTCTTCTCGTCGGCGCGCTCGAAGTTCGCGTCGACGATCAGAATGTCGCGCGCGTCGATGATCGACCGCAGCGACACGTTCGTCGGATGGCTGTAGAACCGGCGCATCGCCGGGTTTCGCAACAAGCGGGAGATCTTGTTACGCGGCGCGTCCATCTCCTTCGCCGTCGTCCCCTTCGCATCACGTAATTTGGCCGGCAGCTCTGACCCGTAGAAGTCGGCGATCTCCTGCAGATCGGGGATGTCCGCGCATGCCCGCGCCGCGGCGGCGTGATAGTCCTCGCGATCGTGGCGCAACAGCCCCGACACGTCTTGAAACCGCGCGTGGCTCGAGCCCTGCTTGTGCGCGATCGCCAACGCCGCGCCTGTCGCGTAGTCGCAGTAGCGGTGCGAGGGCACCGTCTACGATCCAGTGCAGGACTCGCTTGTTTGATGTTCGTCGTTGAGAGTAGCCCAAGCTTCGGCAGCGGTCTGCCAATCCAGGCACCGGCGGGGCATGTTGTTGATCAACGCGACGGCTTGATCGAGTTCGGCTTGTGTTACCTGGGCGAAGTCTGTGCCCTTCGGGAAGAAACGCCGCAGGTAACCGTTGACGTTTTCGTTTGATCCGCGTTCCCAGTCGAGCGTCAGTGTTCTGCGTAGCTCCGCGGGGATCTCGCCGAAGATCGCGAGCATCGCCGCGAGCGTCTCCTCAGCGGTCTTGTTCGGGATGATCCGCGCGATCATGTACCGGCTCTGGCGCTCGACCTCGGTGTGGACCGCGGCGCCGCCCTGCTTGCCGACTACAGTGTCGCCCTCGAAATGCCCCGCCTGATCGCGAGTCTCGACGGCCTCGGGACGTTCCTCGATCCCTGTGCGCGCTGGGATCTTGCCGACGCCGGCGCGCTTGCCGCGCCGGTCGCATTGCCCGCGCTGACGGCGTTTACGGGGTAGCAGCGTGCGCAGATCAGCGGGCGCGTCATCGGAGTAGACCCACTCGTAGATCGTCTCCGCGCAAAGGTTGCGTTCATAGCACTTGCCGAAGTCGCGGCGCAACCGGCCGGCGATCCGCGCCGGCGTCCAACACAACCGGAGCTTCTCCTCGACGTAGCCGCACAGGAACTCGTTCTTGAGCGGGTCGGGCGTGCGATGCCCCACCGCTCTCTCACGCGCCTGCTCATGAGCGGCGTTGGCGCAGTACACGAGGACTTCGCCGGCGAAAACCGCAGAGCCTGCGGCGGCTGCGGAGCCCGCGGCGGCGCTGACGTTGTTGGGTGAGCTGTTGCGTTGCAGCTCGCGGGTGATCGTGCCATCGCTACGTCCGGTCGCTCTCGCGATCTCCGCTTTGGTGTGACCGGCCGCTCTCATGTTCGCGATCTGGTCACGTTCGGCGGCTGACAGACGCCGATACTTCGGTTCTGCGGGCTGCGCACCCGCCTGCATATCTGTTGCCATGCTTGACACTTGCATCCATTTCGTGAAATCGGAGCAGTGTCCTGCATTGGTTTTCAGGCAGTCGTACGCGAGCCGCGTAGCCTCGGCCGCGTGAACGGCGCCATCGCCTTGTTGATCGCCGACGGTTCGCGGGGCTTTGAGTTCTCGTGGCGCGTGCGCCCGAGCAGAGATTCTCGGGCAACCTGCCTCCTCGTCCACGTGCGCCTCGCGAAACGCGACGATCACAGGGTCAGAACGTAGGTCCAGCAACCGCAGCGCCTCGCTGGCCTCCTCCTCGCCCATCGCCTC
>JBEKRJ010000337.1:0-5786 GCA_049518835.1 Solirubrobacteraceae bacterium | reverse complement strand
ACCAGCGTGTCACTGCTCGACAGAGCATTGAACTGGGGCGGGTTGGTGCCGCCGAACGGCACCGATTGCGGCTCGGTCATGTCGGCCGTCGTGGCGGCGCCGCAGCTCACGTCCGTGAACGAGCTCGGATCGATTGCCCGCGCGACGTCGGACGGGTAATTGTCGGTCGAGCGCCCCGCAGCCGATCGGGTTGCCGGTCGGCAACGGCACCAGCGGCGCCGATGTATACGAGTCTCCCAGCGACACGTACGGACCTTGCTGGGCCTGAACCACCGCCGGCGCCGCGAGCGCGAACAGCGCCCCCGTGACAAGGACGCAGACCACGCGCCGACGACGCGCCCGTTGAACGCTCACCCAAGCTCGCAGCACCGATTCCTCGATTGATCGGACACGTTTCGAAACCTGCTCGCCAAACGTTACACAGCATCATTCGCCAGGCGCGGGTGTCACCTTATGGCCTCTGCGAGACCAAAACGTGCCATCAGCAAGGCACCGCTGCCGGCGCGTCACGTTTGTGCCGCGGCGGTTGCGTGTCGGGCGCGACAAGGCCATCTGCCGGCCGTCGCGAACGTCGACACCGGGTATGCTTGATGGCTGGCGATGAGGCTCGCCCTCGAACGCGCCTCCTGGCGCTGATGGCTTCTACGAACGGCCCGACCGATGCGGGCGCGAGAAGACAGTCCGGGAGACTTGCAGAGTGACAGGCCGAGCGACCGAAACGAGCCGGGGGGCAGGCGAAACGGCTCCGGTGCCGGGCGCCGAGGCCCATCGCCTGGTGTCGGAGTTCGAGCATCTGCTGCGAACCCGGGGCTGCCCCGTCTGCGCGTACGTCGCCGAATCGGAGCGCAGCTTCTGGTCGTGGTTTGAGATCGAGAGCTTCAGTGCCGTCGAGATGCATGCGCGCCTGCGCACGGGAGTCGGCATGTGTCCCGCCCATCTGCGCACGCTGATCGACCAGGTCGGCGGAGGCCACATCATGACGACGGTCGTCCGCGAGGCACTCGCCGGCGCCAGGCAACTCGTGCGTGGCGAGCTTCAAGCCGGCGCGTGCCCAGCGTGTGAAGCGCTCGGGTCGGCGGTCGCGCGCGCAACCCAGTTGGTGGCTGACGGCCTGCTCGATCAAAGCACGGCCCGCCGGTATCGCGACCACGGTGGCATGTGCTTGCCGCATGCGCTCGATGCCGTTCGGAGCGCCGATCGCGCTGCAGTCATTCCCGTGGCCGAGCGACTGCTGGCGGGGTTGACCGACGAGGATCGCCCGGCGACGGTCGAGGCGCTTGCCGGTCGCGATCCGGACGCGGTCCGACGCGCGGGCTGGCGCGAGCGCCTGCCGCGGACGCCGGGCGCGGGGTCGACACTCGAGCGACTGTGCGCCCGACTGGAGATCGAAGCGTGCCCCGTCTGCCTGGCCGCCGGCCTCGCCGACAGCCGCTTCCTCGAGTGGTTCGTCGAGCGTCGGGCGCACGACGACGGGTCGCTTGCGACCGATCCGGGCGAGTTCTGCGCCGCTCACCTCCACGATCTCGCGCTGATCGACGCGCGTGCCGTCAGCCTGCCGGTGCAGCGCAAGCGAGCAGCCAGAAGCGCCGAGCTGAGACGCTTCGTCGACCGCCTGGCGCAGGCACCGCCCGTCCCGCGCAGAGGGCGCCGCGCGGTGGACGACCTCGCGCGGTGGACGGCGGAGCTCGTGGCCGAGCGCCACTGCCCGGCCTGCAACGCGCGCGCCGGCGTCGAACGCAGCCAGCTGGAGTTACTCGGCGCTTCGCTGTCGCTGCCGGCGGTGCGCGAGTGCTACGAGCGCAGCCATGGCCTCTGTGTCCGTCACGTGCAGGCGGTCACCGGCGAGTCGTCTGTGCGCGTGGTGCGGCGTCAGCTCGATGCGCGCCTGGCGGTGCTTGCGTGGGAGGTTGGCGAGACCGCCCGCAAGTACGGCTGGGCCTACCGGCACGAGCACGGTGGCCCGGAGCAAGACGCGTGGGCGCGCTCGCTGGCACAGCTCGACGGCCGCGTGTTCGAGGGCGGCCCGGCTCGATGCGGGTGACACCCGCAGGCCGGCCACGCGCGCGTCCGACGCGCGCGCGTTTGGCGCTTCCCCGGCTATGCGTCGTCGGCCAACCGTTACGTAGGCGACCGATGCGCTCGCCGTGCGTCACGTCGTGGCCTGCTGTGAGCCATTTCGTCACGCGATCGGGATGCGAGACGCGGGTGCGTGACGCTCTGCGGGTTTGCGCATTTGCGCACAGCCTTCCTGCCTGCCGGGGGAATCGGAACCGGACCGGCGCGGTCCAGACAGGCCCCGCGCGCGGCGGGAAACGAGCCATCTGTCCCCGGGCGGCGGCCGCAGGGCGGCGCGCGTGCTTGGCGCCGGCTCACGTGCCAGTCGCGACGCCGACGCGCGCCTCGAGGCTGGAACAACGTTACAGCCGGTCATCCGACCATCTCAGATGTCACGTTGTGGTCGCCTCCCGGACACAACGTGACGTGCCCTAGCGCGACTCTGCCGGCATGTCACGGTTGGCGACCGGCCGGCGCTTCTGGACTCCTCAGACGCGCTCGATCCGCCGGCCTCGCCGCCATCCTGGGCTGGCGCTTCATCGACGCGAACATCTCTCCGCTGAACTCGACCAAGCCGGTGTTCGGCGGCCGGTGAGGCTCCAACGACTCCTCGTTTGCCTTCGCTGGGCGGCTGTGGTTTGCTCTGGCCACGGGCCCTCGCCACGAGGGCGATGCCCAACCGAAACAGGAGGCCGCCGTGTCGCGTGCACTCGTGATCATCGACATCCAGAAGGACTACTTCCCGGGCGGGCGGATGGAGCTCGTTGGTGCCGAGGCCGCGTCCGGCCAAGCGCGCCGGCTGCTATCGGCGTTTCGCGAAAGCCGCGAGCCGGTGTTTCACGTTCAGCACGTGTTCGAGAGCGACGACGCGCCGTTCTTCACGCCCGGGTCCGAGGGGGCCGAGATTCACCCTGACCTTGCTCCGGTGAGCGACGAACCGCTGATCGTCAAGCACAATCCCAATGCATTCCTCGAGACGTCACTTGCCGACCAGCTCCACCAGGCCGGCGTCGAGGATGTCGTGATTTGCGGGATGATGACGAGCATGTGCGTCGATGCTTCGGCGCGTGCTGCCGCCGAGCTCGGCTTCCGCACCAGCATCGCCGCAGACGCCTGCGCGGCGCCAAACTTGCCGTCCGGCGACGAGGTGATCCCCGGAGCGATGGTCCACAAGGCGTTCCTTGCGGCGCTGGGCTCGTTGATCGCGGAGGTGCGCAACACCGACGAGATCATCGCCGCCTGACGCATGCGGCGATCAGCGCTGCTTGATCCACGAGAGAATCGCGCGCGAGTGGGAGAGGACCGTGCCGTCGGGCAGCTTCAGCGCCGGCAGCTTGGTCGAACCCGTGGCGGCGCGCAGTTGCTCACGCGACCCCTTGCGCAAGAACGGGATCGGGTTGCCGTGCCCCGCGATCACCTTGTCGTACTCGACGCCCGCCGCGCGAAGCGCCTCCTGCACGCGGCGGCAGGGATGCATCTTGGGTCCTTGGTCATCGCCGTGGCAGACGAATAGGGTCGGCACATCCGTCATCTCTGTCCTCCGTCCTCGGGCGTTGTTTGCGCGGGCCCTTGGGGTCCGCGCGGGCCCTTAGGTTAGGGGTCGATCTCGCTGCCGGTGCATTTACTAGACGGAGGAACGATTACCTGCCGCGGCTATCTTGCCTACGGCGCCGGCCAGGGGCGATCGCCGCGGCGGCGCCGCGAGCATCCTCAGAACGCGAGGTTGTCGGGGTCGGCGATCAGCACGGCCTCGGCCTCGTGGAAGCGTCGATTCAGCGCGGCGGTCTCGAGGAACGTCATCAAGATCCGCGTGACCGATAGGCGCTGGCGCCAGAGCGCGGCCGTCTGAGTCGTCGGTCCGCCGTTGAAATGCGCTTGCGCGACATCGGCGGCGAAGGTCGCCGAGACCAACGACGCCGGCGCCCGCGCGCGCAGCGGCCCGTCGACGGCCGCCCCTCTGTAGAGCGTTACGGCCTCGATCCCCCAGTGCGACCACAGCTCCGCCATCAACGCGAGGCGGGTGATCACATGGGCGGCTCGTTGTGCCCTTGAAGCCGGCGGGTCGAAAACCCTACGATCGCGCACGATCTGACCGCGATAGGGGCACAGGCCAAGCTCGGCGAGCACGATTGCGTGCCCCTTGACGAACTCGCACGAGCGCGGATTGGTTGCAAATGCGTCGGCGAACGAGCGTTCGAGCTCGCCAAGCTCGCGGCCGGCCATGTACTCCTCGACCAGCCGACAGAGGCCGGGATCGCCCTCGCGGCTGGCGACGTGACGATCCAGCTCGAGCGTGGTCGCCGCGCCCCGCGCTGCGACCCAGGCTCGCGCCGTGTGGCGCTCGGCGACGATCAGGCGCAGGGTGCGGGCCCGATTTGCGGGATCGCAGTCGATCACGCAACGCCGGTCAAACCGGTTCGCAGCGCTGCGCAGCTGCGCGAGCGCCGCCGCCGAGGTCACGCCCGCGTCCCGCTCAAACTGGAAGCGATCGACATCCGTCAGCGGCAGTTGCCAGCGGGTGCCAGCATCCTCGAACGCGCCGATCTCGACCTCGAACGCTCCCGTGTCGGTGAGCACCGCCGTGATCGCGACCGGTGTGCGCCGTGCGTCGAGCAGCCGACCCCGGTTGCCGGTCACGAGATGCTCGAGCTGGCCGGCGACGAAGCTCGCGTCTGACGCGGCATCGTGATCGGACGCATACACGGATCGTTCGCCGCGGGCGCTGCCCCGTGAGGCCGGCTCGAGCGGGCCGCACCTCACGCACTGCGCCCGCCAGCTGAGCGGCAGCACCTGGACGACCAGCTTGCGTCCGCAGTGCGTGCAGAAGCGTGGCGGGTCGGTGCGCTGCTGGCGGCGCTCGCACGCCGCGTGGTCGCCATGCTCGAGCGGCCGTCCGCACCCAGCGCAGTGGCTCACAGCGTCTTGGACAGCTCCTTGACCGGCATCTCGAGCTCGGCGAGCAGGTCGAGGTCCTCGTCGGGTGAGCGGCCCAGCGTCGTCAGGTAGTTGCCGACGATCACCGCGTTGATGCCGCCGAGCATGCCCTGACGGGTGCCGAAATCGCCGAGCGTCAGCTCGCGGCCGCCGGCGAAGCGCAGCACCGTGCGGGGCAGCGCGAGGCGGAAGGCGGCGATCGTGCGCAACGCGTCGCTGGCGCCCATCACCTCGAGCTCGGCGAACGGCGTGCCCGGGCGGGGGTCGAGGAAGTTCAGCGGTACCTCGTCGGGCGCGAGCGCGGCGAGCTGCGCTGCGAACTCGGCGCGTTGCGCCAGCGACTCGCCCATGCCGATGATGCCGCCGCAGCAAACCTCCATCTCCATCTCGCGCACGAGCGCGAGCGTCTCCCACCGCTGCTCCCAGGTGTGCGTCGTCACGACCTCGGGGAAGTGCGAGCGCGCTGTCTCGAGGTTGTGGTTGTAGCGGTGCACGCCGAGATCGCGGAGCTCCTGCGCCTGCGTGCGGGTGAGGATCCCGAGCGAGCAGGCGACGTTGATGTCGACGGCCTGCTTGATCGCGGCGACGCCGTCGTGCACCTGTGCCATCAGCCGCGCGTCCGGGCCACGTACCGCCGCGACGATGCAGAACTCGGTCGCGCCGGTCGCCGCCGTCTCGCGCGCGGCCTGCACGAGCGACGGGATGTCCAGCCGGGCGGCTCGCACCGGTGTCTCAAACCGGCCCGACTGCGAGCAGAAATGACAGTCCTCGGGGCAGCCGCCGGTCTTCACGCTGAC
>JBEKRJ010000336.1:0-5788 GCA_049518835.1 Solirubrobacteraceae bacterium | reverse complement strand
CACTGGTTACTCGTCGCTCGCGCACCTACGAACGCTGCCTGTCGGCGAGGTCAAGATCGATCGTACGTTCGTCTCGTGCATGTGCAACGAGCCGGCCGACGCCGCGATCGTTTATGCCGTGGTGCAACTGGCCCACAAGCGCCGAGCGGCGGATAGGCCCGCAACGATCGAATCACACGCGCGAGGAACTGACTCGCGCGCGCAAACGCGCCCCCGCGTCGGCCGCGCTGCCTGATCCCCGGGGCACAGGAGTGCCGCAACCGCGATCCGGTTGCGGTCTGAGCCCGCCGCCGGTTCGAGACGCCGCGGGTGTCGTTCAGTAGTTCGTAGGATGCATAGTCATGGCAGCGCTACTGGGACGCGTTCGGCGAGCTGGCCGATCCGGATGATGTCTGGCGATCGATCGCCCGTGAGGGCGTAATGGGCGATCACCTCATCGTCCTTCATTCTGCGGTGCGGGCTTGCGCGGGCTACAGCCGCCACGACGCTCCCTCGATTCTGTTGGACGGCTCATCGATGGCCCGCGAGACAGAGCACGGTCGCGCGATCACCGCGCAGCTGACGCGCCGCCACGGAACGCTCGAGGAGGCGATCGCTGCGGCGGTCTTTGCGCTCGGCAGTGCGGGGTTGTCCAAGAGCATCCGCCGTCAGGCACGCGCGGCGTGCGAGGACTACTTCTACAGTCGACTCGACCTGACGCCGAGCCACGAGTTGGGCGGACCGGGAGAGATCGTCGAATCGCTCGAGCTGATGCCCGAGCCGATGTACCGGGCACTGGAGGACGTCGTCGGCCTCGTCGTGGACGGCGACTACGATGAGCTGCGTGTCGCGTCTGGCGATCGACTCAGAGTCGAGGACCTGCGCCGTCGCGTCGAGGACGACTGCCCCGAGTCGCTGGTGCTGCCCCCGCGCGAGATCTACCGGGTCGAGGCGATCGCCAAGTCTGACGATCCGGAGCTGGCGGACTGGGCCTACTTCCTCGACCTGTGGACCGAGACCGGCCCGGCGCGCCTGCACATCGAGGGCGAGCTCGAGGAGTCGGGCGAGCGGTTCATGGCGACGCTGAACGACATCCTGCCCTGATCCCCCTGCAATTCGAGCGCCGATTGGCAAGGTTCGAATCGCTTCCGAGGAACATCGAGCTGGGCGGGCCGGCGTGTGACGGCTGGAGAGGCGCCGACGAGCCGACCGTCGTCGTTATCATTATCAGAGTTCATGGGTTTCAAGGGGCGTCTGACCTGCGGTCCGGTCCGGGGCCTCGGGGGACAATCACCGGCGCTGGGGTCGCGGGTGCGCTACGCTGAGAAGGTCAGATAGCGAGGGCAACCAGAGGGCGAGACCTTCATCTGAATGTCCCCTTCCCGCGTAAGCCGCCTGATCTTCTGATGGCCGAGAGTCCACCTACGGGTGGGCTTTCCGCGTTTAGCAGGCCCGCGGTCGACACGCCTTAACCAGCGACTGGCCGACGGTGGCGCTGTGCACGGTCGAGTACTTGAGCCAGCGATCAACTGAGTCGGACAACGGGACGCCTGAACCTCTTCTGCGGTGGAACGGCAGCCCCCCGCCTACCGCATCGCTGGCCTATCCACGGAATTCGCCTTCGGGCGCTCGCGCTCGCGCTGGCGCCGCGCGCTTCACAGCCGCGGTTGCGACACTGGTGCTGTGCTGCGATCTGGATGGGGGGTTTGCGCCCGCCGACGTGACGACGGATTCTGGGTGCTGTGAGTGCGCCCCCCGCCGGCGGTCGACGATGACGAGCAGCCTCCCCAGGAAAGGACCGACAGCGGGCCCATCGTCTGGCGGGCGCGGACCGTCGCCGGCCCCGACTCCACCGCCGGCTTGGAAGGCTCGCCTACGAGGTGCGTGACGGGCGCGCCGGTGAGCTTTGCGATGCGTTCGGGAAGACCGGCATGAAGCCATCTCGATGCGCCTCTCCCCACCGCCGAGACAATGATCTCGTCGTAGAGCATCGGATCCCACGCGTCGTTGACCGCTATCAGCGGGTCCCAGTCGCCGACCGAACCCTCGGCAGTCAAGCCGGAATACTGCAGTCGCGAGATCGCCTCGGCCAGTGTGCCGAGCAAGGCCTCGCGCCCACGGCCAAACCGTGGTGCGGGAACGATCAGTTTGACCGTCGCGGGATTATGTGTGAACCGCGCGGTCAGTTCGCCTATCAGCTGCTCAGAGGCGTCACACACAGCAGTCACGTTCGCGACCACGAGGATGCTGCGCTTCCATGTCATGTTCGCCAATCTCCATTTGTATCTGTTTCCTTTGATAGCAACATAACCAGCGCGACGCCACACGTATATGGCCAACCGTACAAGTGTGCGCACTGTCACTCGTGCTGGGAGCTGCAAACACGTCTATGCCTTCAGTATGTCCGATCCCGCCCGCTGCTTCGGATCCCACGGCCGCCAGGACAAGCGGCGCGACCTCGCCCAAGTCGGTGTGTGGCATCGCGCATCGCCGGTCCCGTAGGCGTCGCGGCGAGCACAACCGCTGGGCCCGCGTTCCAGCTGACGACGGCGCGGCGGCTGGGCGTGTTCCTGCGCGATCCCACGCAGGTGCCGACGGTGGTGCTCGAGTATGTCGTCAGGCAGCTGGAGGTCGAGGAGCCGTCCTGTGTGGGGCTAGCTGTTGAATGTGACCTTACGTCGATCAACGGCGACTAACACTCAGTTAACTCTCGCCTAGGTCGACGGTCGAGCGGTATTTGCGAACGGACGACAACACCTGCCGTGCCAAGTTCCCGTTCAAGAGTTCGCGCTCAACGAAGTGTGCTTGAAGCTCGTCGCGGTCGCGCACAGCCTACTCGTCTGACCCAAGCGCAGGAACCAGTCCCCGCCGGCCACGCGCAGCCGCACGCCGACCGGCGGCGGGGTCGCGAACAGGTCTGCGAGCCGCACTGCAGTCGCCAGGTAGTCGGGTCGCGCGAGCTTCGTCGCGGCGTTGGTGAGAGCCTCGATCGCGGTCGCCTGCGACAGGCCACTGGTCCAAGGCGGCTCGGCGCCGGCGAACGGGAACTCATACTCCAACGTCAGCAGCCCGTCGCGGTCGGAGGCCAGCGGCAGCATCTCGTCGAGCGTCAGCTCGGCCTGGGCGACCGCCGCGAGCGTGTTCTGGTCAAGCGCCGCGTTAACCGAGCCAAACGTCGCATTGACGTGCAGCTGTAGGCCCATGCCGAGGTAGTACTCGTACTCGATCCCGCTCCCCGGGAGCGTCAGGTTGGCCGCGTGCGCGTCGGGGCTCGCGATTGGCTTGCACTCGCGTCCCTGGGCGGCGGGCTCCAGTCCAGAGCCTGCCGGCGGCGGCCCGTGGACCGACCACCACTCGAGGTTGCGTCGCAGCGTCGGGAACACGAGCGCCATGCGACTGGAAAGCAGCGAGCCGCGGGCCGCGATCCCGCGCACGATCCCGATCTCCGCTCGCAGCTCGCGCGCAGACGCAGGGCTCGCACCAGCCCTCTGTATCAGATCGCGGCTTCCGACTCCGGCCCGTCCGCCTGGCCGACGGAGGGGCCGCACTCGCGATACGGCACCCCTCTTCAGCGGGCGTGTGGTATCTAGATTTAGCGAGCGAGCCTCATGCCGACGAGCAGGCACAAACGCTCCTCGCAGTTCGTCTGAGCCTCACTCGGCGCGGCGCTCCCTGTCGGGAGCGCTGGGCGAACCGGCTGCTGCCAGCAGGGCCGTGGCCTTCGGGCTACCAGGTTGCCATCGGGCACCCTGGGTGCTTGCGAGCCCCGGCGAGGAACCCAGCGGCACGCCACAAGGTGGGCGCAGGGTTGCCGGTGTCGCGCATGATCCAGGCGATGATCGGAATGCGACGTCCCTGGCGCGCTTACAATCGCTCGCTAGTGCGGTCCCCGTCGAGCGATGGCAGCGGCAGACACCCCTTCGAGGCTTGACGACGAGCGGCTTCGTCGGCTCATCGACGCGGGCCGCTCGCTCGTGTCAGAGCGCGATCTTGAGCACCGGCTGAATCGTGTCCTGGCGGTTGCGCGTGAGCTGACCGGCGCGCGGTATGCCGCGGTCGGGGTTCTTGACGAGCGGCGCGAGGGGCTGGCGGACTTCATCACCGCGGGGCTGCACCCCGAGGTCCGCGAAGCGATCAGCGAGCTGCCGCGCGGGCGCGGAGTGTTGGGGCTGCTTGTGTCGCATCCGGCACCGCTGCGGATCGCGGACGTTACCGCGCACGACCTCGCCTACGGGTTTCCGGCGGACCATCCGCCGATGCGTAGCTTTCTCGGCGTGCCGATCCTGATCGATGGCGGGGCGTGGGGGAATCTGTATCTCGCCGACAAGCTGCTCAGCGTCGAGTTCGACGACGCCGATGAGGAGTCGGCCGTCGTGCTGTCGAGATGGGCGGCGCTTGCAGTCAAGAACGCACGACTCAACCGCCAGGTCGATCAGTACCGCGCCGAGCTGGAGCAGTCGGTCCTAGTCCTGGAGGCGACTGCTGATATCGCGCGCGCCGCCGGCGCCGAGGCCCGGCTGGAACGGGTGCTGGAACTGATCGCCGGACGCTCCCGGGCGTTAGTGAACGCGTCGGCGGTCGCGATCTTGCTTGACGAAGGCGACGAGCTCGTAGTCGCTGCCGTCGCCGGCGACATCCCGCGCACTACGGTTGGCCGCACGATCGCGAAAAGCGACTCGATCGCGGCGCGGGCGCTCGCCTTCGAGCGACCGGGGCGGGTGAGCGACATTCCCGCGCAGCTGCGCCTCGGCCTGCGCGACCTCGGCGTCCAGATGCGTGCAGTGATGTTTGCGCCGCTGCAGTTCCGCGACGTGAGATTGGGCGTGATGTTCGCGTGTCACCGGATCGACGGGCCGCAGTTCTGCGCCGAGGACGAGCCGAGGCTGCTCGCCGCCGCGACAGGTGCGGCAACCGCGGTCGCGACCGCGCAGCCGATCGAGCGCGAACGGCTGCGGATCACGCTCCACGGCCCCCAGCGGCACCGACGGTCGGCTTGTGAGCTGGAGGACCAGCAACTGCTGCGGGCTCTCGGTCGGCTGCGTCAAGCGATCGCGGCCGCGCATCGCAAGCGCGACCTGGCCGTCTGGCAGCTGACGGGAGCGGAGGCGATCGAACAGATCGAGCAGCAGATCGCGAGCCTACGAGCGACCATCGGCGCTCGGCACGCGACGGAGCTGGACGAGCTCGGCCTCGTGGCCGCACTGCGAGCGCTCGTTGACCGCACGCGCGCGCAGACGGGCGTTCAGATCATCGGGAGGTTGCAGATCCCGGCCACCGACAGCGACCAGGTCCCTGGCCGTGGCCCTGAGTTGGAGGCGGTCGCGTACGAGATCGTTCATCAAGCGCTGGAGGACGCCGCCGTCCTGGCCCAAGCCAACCGGGTCAAAGTCGCGGTGCTCCTGCACAACAACGCACTTCAGATCACCGTGCGCGATGACGGCGGAGCAACTGATCGCGAGCTGTCCCGCTCGGACGTCGGGCTGCCCGGGATGCGCGAGCAGATCGCACTCCTTGGGGGCACGCTGCAGATCACGAGCGACGGCGCCGGAACTGCCGTTATCGCCACGCTGCCCCTGGGCCCCGCCGCTGCGGCGGGGCGCGCGACGAAAGGCTGAGCAGGCGGCCACGCCCGACGAGGCGCGGACGCGTGGAGGATCGCATCGAAGTAGCCACCGGCCGGCTTAGACTTAGACCATATGGAGGAACGGCCGGCCGGGTGTCGAACCAGGGTCGACGCTCCCGTACGCAGGTCGTGCGGTGAGTGATGACGCGCCGAGGATGAAGGCCTCGGCGGTCGCCGACAACCCCA
>JBEKRJ010000335.1:0-5796 GCA_049518835.1 Solirubrobacteraceae bacterium | reverse complement strand
CAACGTCGACACGACGATCTCGCTGACGTTCATGCTGGGCGGGATGCTCGCCGGCGCGGCGGGGCTCGTGTACGCGCTGTATGAGACCACCGTCTGGTACTTCCAGGGGTTCGACGCGGGGCTGATCGCGTTCACGGCGGCGGTGATGGGCGGGATCGGCAATGTCCGCGGCGCGGTCCTCGGCGGGCTGATCATCGGCTGCATCCAGCAGTTGTCGGACTTCCGCCTTGGCCCCCAGTGGACCCCCGCGGTCGTGTTCGGGTACCTGATCATGGTGATGGTCCTGCGGCCGCGCGGCCTGCTCGGCGAGGAGACACGCGAGGCGGGATGAGCGAGGCGCCGCAGACGTGGGTCGACGTCGTGGCGGCGCGCGCGGTCGTGCTGCGGCGGCGGCTGCGCGCTTCCAGGCAGGCCGTCCGGCAGCGACTGCCGCCGTGGTCGAGCCGCGCCGTGGTCGGTGCCGTGATCGTGATCGGGATCGTGCTGCCGCTGTTCTTCTCGCAGTCGAGCGGGTTCCTGGCGGCGACGCTGATCGCGCTCGCGTACGTGGTGATGGCGCTGGGGCTCAACGTCGTCGTCGGCTTCGCGGGCCTGCTCGACCTCGGCTACGTCGCGTTCTACGCGTTCGGCGCCTACTGCATGGCGTGGTTCGGCTCGGACTTCTTCTTCAAGGCGCACGTCCACGTGCTCGTGTCGGGGCTCGTCTCGCACGACATTGGCATCCACCTGAACTTCGTCCTGATCCTCGTCTGCTCGGTGCTGATCTGCGCGCTCGCGGGGATGCTGATCGGGCTGCCGACGCTGCGCCTGCGCAGCGATTACATCGCGATCGTGACGCTCGCGTTCGGGGAGATCATCGGCGTCGTCGCGGTCAACGGCACGAGCATCCACGTCGGCGGCGGGATGACGCTGACCGCCGGCAACCTCGGCATCTCGGCGCTCGACTCGCCGTATTTCCCCGGGCTCGGCAGCCTCAACCCGCTCAAGCTCAGACCGTGGTACTGGCTGATCTTCGCGATCATGCTGCTCGTCCTGTTCGTCAACCTGCGGTTGCGCGACTCGCGCCTGGGCCGTGCCTGGATCGCGCTGCGCGAGGACGAGGTGGCGGCGGTCTCGATGGGGATCCCGGCGGTGCGCACGAAGCTGCTCGCGTACGCGCTCGGCGCCACCTTCGGAGGGATGGCAGGTGTCTTCCTGGGCGCCTACTACACGGTCATCGACGCCGACTACTTCGCGTTCTCGTTCTCGATCTTCGTCCTGTCGATGGTGATCGTCGGCGGGCTGGGATCGATCTGGGGCGTGGTGCTCGGCGCGCTGCTGTTGTCCTACATCAACTACTACGTGATCCCGCACCTGAACACCTACGCGCAAGCCGTCGGGCTCAAGAGCCTCGACCTGACGTCGCTGTCGTACGGGATCTTCGGCTTCCTGCTGGTGCTGGTGATGATCCTGCGCCCCCAGGGCCTGTTTCCGGAGCGGCGGCGGCAGTTGGAGCTGACCGCGCAGATCGCCGCGCAGGACTCCGAGCTGACGGAGCCGCCAGCGTGAGCGCCGCCACGGACGACTCGGTGGCGGCGGCCGCCGTCGCGATCCGCGCCGCCGGCGTGACGAAGGAGTTCGGGGGCCTGGTGGCCGTCGACGACGTCTCGTTCGACGTGCCGGCGCGCTCGATCGTGTCGCTGATCGGGCCCAACGGCGCCGGCAAGACGACGCTGTTCAACATGCTGACCGGGCTCTACAAGCCGACGGCCGGCCGGATCGTGCTCGGCGAGCGCGACATCACCCGCTCGCGACCGGACCAGATCACGGCGCTCGGGGTCGCGCGCACGTTTCAGAACATCCGCCTGTTCCGGGCGATGAGCGCGGTCGAGAACGTGATGATCGGGCGTCACACGCGGATGCGCGCCGGCGTGATCGGCTCGATCCTGCGCCCGCCGCGGATCCGCCGCGAGGAGCGCGAGGTGCGCGAGCGGGCGCGCGAGCTGCTCGCGTACGTCGGCCTGCGAGCGAGCGCGTTCGAGCACATCGCCGCGCAGCTGTCCTACGGCGATCAGCGGCGGCTCGAGATCGCGCGGGCGCTCGCCTCGGACCCGACCGTGCTGTTGCTCGACGAGCCGACCGCCGGCATGAACCCGCAGGAGTCGGCGGCGCTGACGGACTTCATGCGCAAGCTGCGCGACGAGCGGCAGCTGACGATCCTGCTGATCGAGCACGACATGAAGGTCGTGATGGGCGTGTCCGAGCGTGTCACCGTGCTCGACCACGGGGTCAAGATCGCCGAAGGCACGGCCGCCGAGGTCCGCGCCGACCAGCGCGTGATCGAGGCCTACCTGGGAAAGCAGGACTAGTGGCGCTGCTCGAGGTCGACAGCATCCATACCCACTACGGCTCGATCGAGGCGCTCAAGGGGATCTCGCTGACCGTCGAGGAGGGCGAGGTCGTGACGCTGATCGGGTCAAACGGCGCCGGCAAGTCGACCACGCTGCGCTCGATCTCCGGTCTGACGCCGGCCAGCGCCGGCACGATCACGTTCGCCGGCCAGGACATCACGCGCGTGCCCGCGCACGAGGTCGTCGGCCGCGGCATCGCCTTGTCTCCCGAGGGGCGCCACTGCTTCCCGCGCATGACCGTGCGCGAGAACCTCGACCTCGGCGCGCACCGCCGGCGCGGCCCCGAGATCGCCGAGGACCTCGAGCGCGTCTTCACCCTGTTCCCGCGCCTGCAGGAGCGCGAGCGCCAGCAGGCCGGGACGATGTCCGGGGGCGAGCAGCAGATGCTCGCGATCGGCCGCGCGCTGATGGCCCGGCCACGGCTGCTGATGCTCGACGAGCCGTCGATGGGAATCGCGCCGATCCTCGTCCAGCGCATCTACGAGACGATCGCCGAGATCAACCGCTCCGGCGTCGCGATCCTGCTCGTCGAGCAGAACGCCAACTACGCGCTCGACCTCGCCCGGCGCGGCTACGTGCTCGAGACGGGCACGGTCGCGCTGCTCGGCGAGTCCGACAAGCTGCGCAACGACCCCGAGGTCCAGCGAGCGTACCTGGGTACCTGATGGCACTGTTCGCGCTGATCGGCGCCAAGGCGCTCTACCTCCTGTTCGCGTGGCTGCTGTCGACGGCCGGTGGCGGCTGGGTCGCGTCGCGCAAGGGCTACAACGAACGGGTCGGCCTGACCTTCGGCCTGCTGCTGTCGGTCGTCGGGCTGCTGATCGTGCTGTTCTTGTTGCCGGGCCGCCCCGGCTCACCTTGGAAGGTCGAAGGGCCGCTGCCGCCGCGTCGGCGTGGCTGAGGGGCTCTGCCTCGCGGGCCCGCGCCGGCGGCGCACTGTATCGCCGGGGACCCGGCCCGCACCGGCGATACAGTGCGCCACCTGCGCCCGGCCTGTGAGGCAGAGCCCATTCCTAGTCGAGCACCGCCGCCAGCGCCGGCTCGAGCTCCGCCCAGCGGAACTGGTATCCGAGTGCGACGGCGCGGGCCGGCACGGCGCGCTGGCTGGCCAGCAGGATCGAGGCCATCTCGCCGAACAGCAGCCGCAGCGCCAGTGCCGGCACCGGCGCAAACGCGGGGCGGTGCAGGGCCCGGCCCAGCGCGCGGCTGAACTGGCCGTTGGTCGCCGGCGAGGGCGCGGCGGCGTTGACCGGGCCGGTCCATTCGGCGCCGTCGAGCGCGGCGATGTACAGGTCGACGACGTCGTCGAGCGCGATCCACGCCATGTACTGGCGCCCGCCGGCGATCGGGCCGCCCAAACCGAGCTTGAAGGCCGGCAGCATCTTCGCGAGCGCGCCGCCGCTGCGGTCCAGCACGACGCCGTTGCGGATGATCGCCACGCGGGCCCCGAGCTCGGTGGCCTGCTCGGCGGCATCCTCCCAGTCGATGCAGACCGACGCGAGGAAGTCGTCGCGCGGCCCCGGCTGCTCTGACTCCTCGAGCGGCGACTCGCCGCGGTCGCCGTAGAAGCCCGCCGCCGACGTCGACACGAGCACGCGCGGGCGCGGGTCCGCGGCCGCGAGGCCGGCGACGAGGTTCGCCGTGCCCTGCACCCGGCTGGTGCGGATGCGGTCCTTGACCGCGGCGCTCCAGCGCTGCGCGATCGGCTCGCCGGCGAGGTTCACGACGGCGTCGACGCCCGACAGCCCGGGCGCGGGACCGGACGTCGGTTCCCACTGCACGACCTGTGCGCCGCCGGCGACCCCGCCGGCGCCGGACGCCCGGCGCGACAGCAGCACCAGCTCGTCGCCGCGCGCGCGCAGCGCGGCCGCGAGCCGGCGGCCGATCATCCCGCTGGCGCCGGTGATCGCGATCCTCACGCGCGTCCTGCCCCGTCGGCGGCCTGGGGGCCGGCGGCGCGGGCGGCCCCGGCACGCACGTGATCGATGACCGCTGCGGTGACCGCGCCGACGACCTCGCGGTTGAACACCGACGGGATGATGTAGTCCTCGTGCAGCTCGCCGGGGGGGATGATCTCGGCGATCGCGCGGGCGGCGGCGATCTTCATCTCCTCGGTGATCTGCGTCGCGCGGACGTCGAGCGCGCCGCGGAAGATGCCCGGGAAGCAGAGCACGTTGTTGATCTGGTTGGGGTAGTCCGAGCGCCCGGTGGCGAGGATCCGGACGTAGGCGGCCGCCTCCTCGGGCGACACCTCGGGGTCGGGGTTGGCCATCGCGAACACGATCGGGTCACTACCCATCCTCGCGAGCGCCGACGCGGGCAGCACGTTGGCGCCGGCGAGCCCGATCAGCAGGTTCGCGCCTTCGAGCACGTCCGCCGGCCCGCCTGCGCGCCGCTGCGCGTTGGTCGTCTCCGCCAGGCGGCGCTTGACGGCGTGCATGCTCCCGTCCAGGTAATCGGCGCGGTCGGTGTGCAGGGCGCCGCGCGAATCGCACACGATCAGCCGACGCGCGCCGGCGGCGGCGAGGATGTCGGCGGTGGCGACGCCGGACGCGCCGGCGCCGACGATCACGATCTCGAGCTGATCGAGCCGCCGGCCCGTGAGCGTGAGCGCGTTTAGCAGCGCCGCCAGCACCACCACCGCGGTCCCGTGCTGGTCGTCGTGGAAGACCGGGATGTCGAGCTCGGAGCGCAGCCGCCGCTCGATCTCGAAGCAGCGCGGCGCGGAGATGTCCTCGAGGTTGATGCCGCCGAACGTCGGCGCGATCGCCTTCACGATCGCGACGATCTCGTCGGGGTCCTTGGTGTCCAGGCAGATCGGGAACGCATCGATGCCGGCGAACTCCTTGAACAGCATCGCCTTGCCCTCCATCACCGGCATCGCCGCCCGCGGCCCGATGTCGCCCAGCCCGAGTACCGCGGTCCCGTCGGACACGACCGCGACCGTGTTGCGCTTGATCGTGTACTGAAACGCCTTGTCGGGATCCTCGGCGATCGCCAGGCAGACGCGCGCGACGCCCGGCGTGTAGGCCATCGAGAGGTCGTCGCGGGTCTTGAGCGGGATCTTGTTGTGCTGCTCGATCTTGCCGCCGGCGTGCAGCTTCAGCGTGCGGTCGGTTGCCTCGAGCACGCGCGCGCCCGGGACCGCGTTGACGGCCTCGGTCAGGCGTGGCCAGTCCGCCGAGTCGGCGGTTTCGAGGGTGATATCGCGGATCGTGTGCGCGCCCTCGACCGCGACGAGGTCGACGGAGAAGATCGTCGCCCCTGCGTCTCCGATCGTGCTCGCGACCTTGCCGAGCATCCCCGGCAGGTGGTCGATCTCGACCCGCAGGGTGAGGGTGTATTGGGGACTCGGATGGGCGGTCATGAGGCTAGATAGCCTGACATACAGTGCCCGACGAGCTCT
>JBEKRJ010000334.1:0-5824 GCA_049518835.1 Solirubrobacteraceae bacterium | reverse complement strand
CAGCGGGCTGGTGGCGGAGCTAGTGCCCGCGTAGGAGACCGAGAAGGCGACGTTGCCGCCGTTGGAGCCGCTGAGGTTGGCGACCATCATTCGCGCGTTCGGGTAGGCCGAGGTGAGGCAGATCGTCGGGCTCACGGCCGACGAGCCCCCGGGCAGATCGAGCACCGATCCGGTGCTGCCGTCCGCCAGCGTCGTTGTGACGATCTTCGCGCCGCCGCTGAGCACCCATCCGGCGCCGTTGAAGTTGTCGGGCGTCTGGCCCGCCGCCAACGCGTACCAGTTCGTGTCGCCCCACGCCAGAAACGGTTGCGAGAGCGCCGGGGTGGTGCACATCGACGTGTCGACCGACGTGGTTGCAGCTTGTGCCGGGACGGCCGCGGCCGTGGCAATCGCGACGCCGAGCCCGAGGCGGCGCAGTAGGTGATGCTTCATTTGTACGCACCTTCCGTGGTGTGCACTGGCAACCGGGCCATCTCACAGGGTGTGAGACCCCTGGCTTTGCGTCCCCGGCTCGCGCCGGGTTTGCCTTTTTCAGCTTGGTTTCCTGGACTGTTGATCGTTCGCGGCTGGCGACCGATCAAGCGCAGCCGTCCCGGGCTGGACGAACGTCTCATCCGACGACCGTCTGCTCGCCTCGCGGCGCGTAAGCCTCGCCCCCGCTCGCGCCGATACCTTGATTCGGTATGTCTCTCGACCCGACGCTCCAGGAGCAGGAAGCGCTCGCCGAGACGTTCGAGCGCCAGCGCTCGCGGATGTCGATCCGCGAGCTGCTCGCGAGCGCGCTGGCCGGCGTGGGCTTCATCGTCGCGGTCGCGGGCTTGTGGTTGCTGAGGCCTCCACCCGCCTTCGACCTCATGCCGACTGCGCTATGCATCCTCGTGCTGGCGCTGGCGACGCGCATTCGGTTCGACACGTCGACCGGCTGCACGGTCCCGACGCAGCTGGTGTTCGTCCCGCTGGTGTTCGTCGCGCCACCGGCGATCGTCCCGATCGCGGTCGTACTCGCCTGGACGATCGGGAGCGTGCCACAGGTCCTCAGACGCGAGACACCGGCAAGCCGGCTATTGAACCTACCCGGCAACTCGTGGTACGCGATCGGCCCGGCCGCAGTGTTCGCACTCGCCAACGTCGAGGCGCGCAATGCGACACCGGGTTTGCTGCTCGCCGCGCTCGCGGCGCAGTTCGCGCTCGACTTCGGCGTCTTCACCCTGCGAGACGTGATCGTCGCCGGCAGAACTGTGTCGGCGCAACTCGAGGACCTGTGGGTGTACGTAATCGACGCGGCACTGTCGGGAATCGGGTGGGTCGTGGCTGACGACCTGCACTCGTCGCCCGCATCCGTGCTGACGCTGATTCCGCTCCTCGGCGTGCTCGCCACGTTCGCGCGCGAGCGTCGCCGGCGCCTCGAGGGGCTGCTCGAGCTCAACCGAGCCTACCGCGGCACCGCGCTCGTTCTCGGCGACGTCGTCGAGGCCGACGACAGCTACACGGGTGAGCACTGCAAGAGCGTCCTCGAACTGACGCTCGCGGTCGCCGAACGCCTCAACCTGTCCGCCGTGCAACGACGCAACCTCGAGTTTGGGGCGCTGCTGCACGACGTCGGCAAGATCGCGATCCCCAAGGAGATCCTGAACAAGCCGGGCAAGCTCGATCCATCCGAGTGGTCGGTGATCAAGACCCACACGGTGGAGGGGCAGCAGATGCTCGAGCGCGTGGGCGGGTTCATGCGCGACGTGGGGCGGATCGTCAGATCCCATCACGAGCGCTGGGACGGCGCTGGCTACCCCGATGGGCTCTCCGGCGAGGCGATCCCGCTCGAGGCGCGGATCATCGCCGCCTGTGACACCTGGAACGCGATGCGCACCGACCGCGTATACCGCAAGGCAATAGCACATCCCAACGCGGTCTCAGAGATCGTGGACAACGTCGGCGCGCAGTTCGACCCACGGATCGTCGAGGCGCTGCTCGCGATCGTCGCGCCCTCCCAGCAGCCAGAGCACGAGGCAGCGCCCGCGGTCGAGCCCCACAGACCACCGCAGCTCGCCGCCCAGAACGCCGGCCCCGGGTCGCTCTGACCGCCCGCTGGATCGGCCGGGCCCCAGCTGGCACCGAAGCGAAGCTCGACTGACCGGCGCACAACCGACTGCCCAGGGTTAGGGTTGACGTGATCGCAGCAGCACTGGATGGTAAGTCCCGGCCTGGTGACCGGCGCAGCCGGCGGCATCGGGCACGCATCGGCGATTCGGTTCGCACGCGACTTGGTCGACAGCTTCGAGCAGGGTCATGCAGCCGCTGGCAGATCACCCCGACCACCAGATCACGCTCGCGACAGCGCTCGTGAGAGACCAGTCGCACGATGCCCAGATCGCGCAGGACTCCATCCAGCACCGCCGCGACATGCCCCTGCGGCCGTGAGCGGAGCGCTTGCCCGAGTTCGATCACGGCTCTGGCGATCATCGCGGCTGCCCGGTGGTCGATGAGTGAGGTGGCCAGCGTGCGGTCGAGTTTGACGATCTCCACGGGGAGCGGTAGAGGCTGCCGAGCGAGGAGTAGCCGGCGCCGAAGTCGTCGAGCGCGAGTTTGACTCCGAGCGCGCGCAGGCCTCTCACGATCGGTCGGACCGTCGGGTCAAGGACGGTGCTTTCGGTGATCTCGAGGATCATCCGGCGGGAGCGAGGTTGTGGCTGTGGACCAGCGCGTCGATGCTTAGCTAAGCGCGCGTCGTCCCAGCAGCACGATCGCGTCGCGGTGACGGGGGTTGCTGTCGGACGGGTGTCACCGAACGCGGCAGTGGGTTCGCTTCATCGGGCTCTTCGCGTAGAAGCTCGTCCAGCTGCTCGGCTTCCATCGGCCGAGCGAACAGGAATCCTTGCCCGTAGTCGCAGCGTTCCGCTTGGAGATGGCGCAACTGAACGTCATCCTAGATCCCCTCAGCGAGGGTCCTGAGTGCGACCGTCTTGCCGAGTTGGATCAGCGTGTGGATGACGGCCGCTGATCCCGAGGAGTTGCCGATCGCGTTGATCAGCGAGCGGTCGATCTTGAGCACGTCGATTGGGAGCTCGCTGAGGCAGTCGAGCGAGCTGTAACCGGTGACGAAGTCGTCGATCGCGACTTGCACACCGAGCGCTTTGACCGCGCCGACGCGTTGAGCGGCTGCCTGCGGGTCCCTGATGACTGCGGTCTCGGTGATCTCGAGCGTCAGCGCGGACGGATCGAGCCCGGCCGTCTGTAGCGCCTCGCTGAGGTCGTCGATCAAGTCGTCATTGTCGAGCTGGCGCGCCGAGACGTTGACCGAAAGCCCCAGGTGTCGCCCAGCCGCCTGCCACGCCGCGACCTGCCGGCAGGCCTCCCGGAGCACCCAACGTCCGATCTCGAGGATCTGTTCGTTGCGCTCGGCGATCGGGATGAAGGTGTCAGGCTCAACCACGCCGCGGGTTGGGTGGCGCCAGCGCAGCAGCGCCTCGACGGCGACGATCCGCTCGCTCGTGAGCTCGATGATCGGCTGGTAGACGAGGAACAGCTGACCGTTCTCGAGCGCGTCGGCAAGATCGAACTCGAGCGACAGGCGCTCTCGCGAGGCGGTCTGCATCGAAGACTCGAACACGGCATAGCGATTGCGGCCCGCGGCCTTGGCGGCGTACAGGGCAACATCAGCGTCGGCGAGCAGCCGCTCAGGGCTGGCCTGTCGGCCGTAGGCGACGCCGATGCTCGCGCCCATGATCAGTTGACCGACAACCGGCTCGCCGAGATCGTATGGCTTGCGCAGCACCTCAAGCAGCCGCTCGGCGACGAGTTCCGGCCCGACGTCGAGGGTCTGGCAATCGAGCAGCACGAGGAACTCGTCGCCGGCCAAGCGCGCGGCGGTGTCGCCTTCGCGCAGCACGTCACGCAGCCGCCCGGCGAACTGCTCCAGGAACCGATCGCCGGCGGCGTGACCGAACGTGTCGTTGATGTGCTTGAAGCCGTCAACGTCCAAGTACAGCGCGGCGACTGGCTCGCCCGTGCGCCTGGCGCGCGCGAGCAACTGCTCGGCGCGATCGAGCGCGAGGACACGGTTCGGCAGCCCGGTCAGCGCGTCGTGCATCGCGAGGTGCTCGAGCTGCCCAGTCCGCTGACTGACGAGTCGTCGCGCGCGAGCGCGGCCACTGGCGAGCACGTACAGCAGCGTGCCCAGCAGCAGGCTCAGGACGCTCCCACCGGCGAGGAGACCCAGCGCGTCCGTTTCACCGAAGACGCTCGCGATCGCGACCGGTCCGGAAACATGCGCGGTCCAGTCGCCCGCAAGCGCAACCGTCACGTGGCCGGCATTCGCCGCCGCATCGCCGTAGCTAAACGCCGCCCGGTAGCCGGCAGCCCGGTAACTGACCGTCAACGCCGTCCCCGGATGGCCACGCAAAGCGCGTGCTAGCACCACGCTCGGCAGGATCGTCTCGCCCAGCCAACCGACGAAGGCGCGATGACGCGCGGCTACGCTCGTCAGCGTGACGCCGATCCGGTAGACCGGCGTCTCGACTTCCAGCATGCTCTGGTTGAGGTACGGCAGCGCTAGGTAGAAGGCCGCGCCGGTGTCCCGCGCCGAAAGCAGCACGCCTCGGGTGCCCGGCAACGCGCACGCATCGATCCACGCCGTCGGGTGCACAGCCAGCGATCCCCACGCCATGCCGGCTGCCGTCAGACAGTAGAACGGCCGCTTGCCCGGAGGGATCACCGTGAACGCGCCTTGGCCCGACGGCCTCACTGCCACGGCGTGCTCCTCATAGCTGTGCAACTGGGACGCGGGCACGATTTGGTCCAGCTCGACCGTCGCGAGCTCAGGATAGTTCGCGTGCGTCCCGTCGGCCTCGAGCCAGCGCACGAATTCCGCTTGGGACACGCTCGGATTCATCGCGACGAAGGCGCTCGTGCTGGTGGTCACGTCGGCCTCTCGCTGGATCGCCAGCCCCAGTCCAGACGCGATCTGCGCCGCGGCGGAATCGAGCGCCCGCCGCGACTGCGCCGAGTCACTGTCGGCTAGCGCCAACGCTCCGAGCGCTGATCCGACGATCCCAACCAGCATGACGACCGCGGCTGCCAACGCCCACCACACGCCAACACGCCACGACCCGCGGCGCCGTAACACGCTGCCGATCACCGACCCGCGGCCTAGCGATTCAGGACCATCCGGAAGCATGACCGGTTAATCGGCTCGTGCGGAATCCGACTTGACGGCGCGCCCCTCGTTGCGAACGCATAAGCCGCGCTTCTCGGCGTCTTGGCGTCCATCAAGCAAGGCATCTGCAACCTCAGTCGAACGTATCGACCCCGAGCCGTGAGCGTGAAGGCAGCACCGGCAGAGCCTGTCAAACTCGGTGAGACAGATGGGAGCTGTCCGCCGAGGAACGTGCCGGCAGACGCTCGACCCCGCAGCGGATCTCCGCGAGCCACACGAGGTCCTCACCGCCGCTGGACCAGAAACGATCACCGGTCCAGACGGGCCCCGCGCGCGGCGGGACACGAGCCATCTGTCCTGGCAGCGCGGCCGCGGCCGCAGGACGGCGCGCGTGCTTGCCGCCAGCTCACGTGCCAATCGCGATGCCGACGCGCGCGTCGGGGCTGGAACAACGTTACGGCCGGTGATCTGACCGTCTGGGGTGTCACGTTGTGGTCGTCTGCGGGACACAACGTGACGTGCCCGGGCGCGACTTTGCCGGTATGTCACGTTTGGCGACCGGCTGGCGCTTCTGGACTCCTCAGACGCGCTCGATCCGCCGGCCTCGCCGCGATCGGCTCCGATCAACCTGCGCTTACGAGCCAAGATCAGCCCTCGCGGGCACCGCTCAGCTCA
>JBEKRJ010000333.1:0-5826 GCA_049518835.1 Solirubrobacteraceae bacterium | reverse complement strand
GTAAAGGTCACGTTCGACGCCCATCGGCCGTATCCCTGGATCAGCCGCAAACCGGGCGGCGACATGAGCACCACGAGCGGCATTGGGGACCAGCAGCTCGATCGACCGGTCAAGCAGCTCGTCGCGGGCGTAGCCCAGCAGACGCTCGGTCTGATCGTCGACGGCTTGGATCACGCCGCTGCGATCGGCGACGATGATCGCGTCCGGCGCGCCATCCAGCAGCCGGCGCATGTGCGCCTCTGCTTGGCGCGCCGCCAGCTCTGCCTGACGCAGAACGCCCGCGGCCCGCTCGAGCTCGGCAACGTCGGCGTCCTGCTGGCGGCGCGCCGCGCGTTTGGCCAAGCTGCCGCGCACGACCGCCCCCAACTCCTGCAGCCTGTCGGTGCTGACGTAGTCGCTGGCTCCGGCGCGCAGCGCCGCAGCGACCGCTCGCTCGCCGATCTTCCCCGCGACGATGATCAGCGGCGCGTCGACACCAGCGCCGGTATAAAGGATCTCCAACGCCTCCTCGACCCCCAAGGCGGGTGATACGTGCTCAGCGAAAACGAGGTCGCAGGGGCCCGCAGCGACGGCCGCGCGTAAATCGTCATCGTCGACGACGCGGCGACTGTGCACTGTGAAGCCCGCGGTTACGAGCTCCTGCAAGATCGGCTGCCAGTCACGCTCCTCGCCGTCGACGAGCAGCACACGCAGTTCCGCAGGCCTCGCGGCTGTCTGGATCGCGCTCCATGAGCCGCCGCCGATCGAGGCGCTGAGCGGACGCCGGACGCCCGCCGTGCGCCTCGCTGAACACCCCGCTTCTGACGTGGGTTCTGTGTTCGTCACGCGCGTCGGTTGCCAGCGGGTCAGTGTGGACAGCGCACGATCGCAAGCCTGCCGCGAGTGTTATCGGCCGCGGCGAGCCGACCTTTAGATCCTTTCGCCCGGCCGGGACAGAGTCGAACCCGTCGTGGAGAGGCGCCCTGTCGAAATCGACTCTCAGCGCGCTCGATCCTGCGCGCACGGTCCTCGCCCGCACCCTGCGCGACCGAGGCGGCGTCCGTGGTCGCGGCCGAGTGGCTGCGACTCGTCTCAGGCGTGCCGCCGGCCCGATGAAGCGCAGCGTGATCCGCCCGTAGCGCTGGCCGTAGGTCGCGCCCGATGCCAGGTGCAACGCGCTCACCGCCCCGAGCCCCGCGTCCTCGACCCCGCGCTCAAGCCACCAGTTGACTGCGACACCGAGCGGCGAGTTGACCATGGTAGTCGGCGAGGCGCTGCTTGACCTGGGTTGCCCGGTTCCACGCGCGCGGTAGCTTCAGACCGGGCCCTGGTGGGGCAGCGGGCGTCGTGCTTAGATCACCGGACGATTTCCGCAATACGAGGGTGGATGTGAACGAAGCCGAGCCTGGCCCGGATAAAGGTTCGCGTCCCGCCGCGGAACCTGCGCGCAATCCTGAAGCGGTCGCGGCGGACGTCGCGGCCGAGTCTGAAGCGAGCGCAGGAGCGACGCAGGGGCGCTTTGTGACGTGCAGGATGGGGCAGGATGGGATCGGGGCGGTCCGCCGGGAGCCAGGGCCAGCTGAGCCGCGGTGGCGTCAACGGGTGGGTCAGACTGCTCTAGGACTGCTCGTGGCGGTTGCGGCCGCGGCGGTGTTTGTCGTGATCGCTCTTGCCGCGAGCGACAGTTCTCAAAAGGCGCAGGATGCTTCTCGGTCGATCGCTACCGCCGCCAATGGGTTGCTGGTCGATCTGCTCAATGCCGAGACCGGTCAGCGCGGCTACCTGCTGACTGGCCGCCCCAACTACCTGCAGCCCTATCACGCGGGCGTCGCGGCAATCCCGGGTGACCTGCGTGCGCTCGGGTCGCTGACCGTTTCGCATCCGGCGCTCGCGGCGAGTACTGCGCGTCTGCGTACCCTTAGCGCGGCGAAGCTCGCCGTACTGGCTCGCGCGATCAGCCTCAACGAGTCCGGCGATCGCCGGGCGGCGCTTGCGCTGGTCAATACGGGCGAGGGCATGCGCACGATGGATCTCGCGCGGGCGCAGGTCAGCGCGCTGCTCGCAGGAGCGGCAGCTCTGGTACGCGGCCCGCGCAGCCGCGCCCGGCGGGCCGCGGACATCGCGATCGTGGTCGATGGCGCCGTGTTCTTGCTCGTCGTCGCGCTCGGCCTGCGCTGGCGGGCACATGGGAGGCGATCTGAGCGCGCCCGGATCGCGGGCGAGCGCGAGCGTGACCGTCTCGCGCAGGCTGTAGAGCTCTCAGCTGACGCGATCATGTCCTTCGCCTCGTTGGAGGGGGGCGTGTGGATCTGCGATTGGAGCGCCGGCGCTGAGCGCCTGTTCGGGTTCTCAGGACGGGAGATGGTCGGACTGAGCATGCAGGAGTTCAACGCGCTGGCCGGCGAGGGCGCTGAGGCTGACCCTCGGGTGGCGCAACTCGCCGCCCGCGTGCTCGCGGGCGAAACGGTGCGCTATGAGACCCGGCGGCGGCGCAAGGACGGCGCGATGATCGACCTGCAGGTCGCGCTGTCGCCGTGGCGTGTGGACGGCAAGATCGTCGGCCTCACCTCAGTGAGCACTGACATCACCGAGCGCAAAGTCGCAGAGCGCGAGCTTGAACGGCTCGCGCAGGCCGCTGAGTACGGCGCTGACGCGGTCATCTCCTTTGACCGAGAGCTGCGCATCCGCCATTGGAACGCCGGCGCGGAGCGGATCTACGGCTACGGCGCCGCCGAGGTACTCGGGCTGAAGACCTCCGAAGTCGCCGCGCTTGTCTCCCAGTCCACGCAGGCGATCGCCGATTTTCGCCGAAAGCCAGAATGCGGTTGACCGGGCGCTGGGCGGCGAACAGGTCTTGCACCTGGAGGTGCGCCGGCGGCGCAAGGACGGCACCGAGTTCGACGCGCTGATCACGGTCACGCCCTGGCGGCTGGGCGATCAGATCATCGGGGCGACGACGACTGCGGTTGACATCAGCCGGCGAAAGACCGCGGAGCGCGAGCGCGAACACGCACTGGCCGAGCTCCATGAGGCGCAGCGGCTCGCCCGACTTGGGTCTTGGACATGGGATTCGATCGCCAAGGCGGCGACCTGGTCGGCGAACACGTACGAGCTGTTCGGGCGCGACCCGGCGGCGGGGCCAGCGCTCGGCGACCTGCTGTTGCTCTATGTGCACCCCGATGACCGTGAACGGATCAAGGACTTCGGCGCGAATCCAGGCTCCGGGCCTGAGTTCGAGTTCGACTTCCGAATCCTCGCCGGGCGCCAGCGTCAAGAGCGGGTGCTGCACGCGATCGGGCACGCGGACCCGGACCGGCCGGGCTGCTACCGCGGCACGTTCCGGGATGTCTCAGCGCAACGCCGTGCCGAGGCGGCGCAGGCGGCCAACCAGGCCAAGTCGGAGTTCCTCTCGCGGATGAGCCACGAGCTGCGCACGCCGCTGAACGCGATCAGCGGATTTGGCCAGTTGCTGGCGATGGATGACCTAGCGCCCCTGCAGGCAGAGCACGTCGGCTACATGCTCAAGGGCGCGAGGCATATGCTGGCGCTGGTCGACGACGTGCTGGACTTCTCGCGGATCGAAGCCGGCCAGCTGAGGGTGTCGATCGAGCCGACCGCGCTGGCCGACACGGTCAGACGTGCGGCGGCGCTCGTAGCGACGCTGGCCGCCGACAACAACGTGACGTTGCGGGTGGACAGCGGCGGGCTCGTCGGCGATGAGCATGTTCATGCCGACGTTCGGCGGCTCAAGCAGGTGCTGCTCAACGTGCTCGCCAACGCGATCAAGTACAACCACCCCGGCGGGCGGGTCGACGTCTCATTCGAGGTGCTGGGCGAGCCGCCCGCCCGCGTGCGGATCCTCATCTGCGACACGGGCATCGGGATCGCGCCCGCTCATCTCGAAAAGCTGTTTGAGCCGTTTGAGCGCCTCGGCGTCGAGCAGCGAGCGATCGACGGCACTGGCCTTGGGCTGACCGTGTCCAGGGGGCTGATCGAGGCGATGGGCGGAACGATCACCGCCTCATCGACCGTCGGCATCGGAAGTACGTTCGCGATCGAGCTCGCCGCCGTCCCCGCACCAGTCACCGCCTACGAGCAAGGCCGCTCAGAACCGCAATCGCAATCCTCGGAATTCTCTGGCGACGAGCCTGCTCGTCGGACGGTTCTCTACATCGAGGACAACGTCTCGAACATCAGGCTGGCCGAGCGGATCCTGGAGCGGCTGGTCGCTGTCGAGCTGATCGAAGCGATGCAGGGGTCGCTCGGGCTCACGCTCGCCCGCGACCGCCGACCCGACCTGATCATCCTCGACCTGCAGCTGCCAGACATGCAGGGCGAGGACGTGCTCAAGCGCCTGAAAGCCGACCCCCGAACCCGAGATATCCCCGTGCTCGTGCTGACCGCAGACGCGAGCAAAGGCACGGCTGAGCGCCTGAGGCGCCTCGGCGCAAACGAGTTCGTCTCAAAGCCGCTCGACGTACGACTGTTCCTGGCTGTGATCCAGGCGTACATCGGTGACGCGGAGCGTCCCGACTCCTCCGGTTAGCCGAGGCCGGGTCGGCCGACCGACGCCAACGTCAAGCGTCTGGCAAGACACTGGACGCGATGACCTCGACAAACCGTTGGAGATCGACGGGCTTGGTGAGATAGCGGTGGCGCCCACTCGCCGGACGTCGTCGGCTTGGCGCTTGGTGGCATCTGCCGTCAGAACAACGACGGGCAGGTCGGGTAGTGAGCGCGGAGGCGTTTGACCACGTCGATGCCGCGCGCATGTCCTGCTGGCGTGAGCTCGAGGTGGTGGTCAGGCAACTGCGTCGCGGAGAGGTCGATGACGAACGTCGTGCCCTCACCGGGACGCGAATCGACTCCGATCGTGCCGCCCATCGCCTCCACCAGCCCCCCGGGAGAGCGACAGGCCCAAGTCGGTGCCCTCGACCTCGGACTGCTCGGCACCGGGCAGTTCACAGGGGGCGAACAGGTTGGCCAGATGCTCTGGCTCGATGCCGATCCCGGTGTCAGCCACCGAGGTACGAATCCGCCCGGTATCGCTCGCGCGGCCGAGACCGTGACGTGGCCAGCCGGCCGGTTGTACTTGACCGCGTTTGACAGCAGGTTGAGCAGGACCTGTCTGCGGCGATTGCCGTCGGCGGTCACGTGCCAGCAGAGGCCAGCGAGCCTGCGACGACGTGCAGCGCCATGGTGCGAGCCACGAGGTACAGACGCCCGGTGGCCGGCAAACCTCGGTGCCAAGGCACGGCGAGATCCGGCCTGAGACTGCGGATGTGATCCGCAAGCAGCTCGACGTCCCGGCGCCGCGCCGGACCGGCCGACCACCCTAATACTCGGCGTGCAATTCTGGCTCTCGGTGTTCTGGTTTCTGCCGCGACGAGCGCGCTCGAGGATCTGATCCGGGGCGAGCGGTACCGTCCGCCGGCGATGTTCGGCAGACGCAAGCCGCCGCCAGAGCCCGTCGCCCGGATGCGACGGCTCATCCCGCGCGCAGAGGTACAGGACGATGTCGTGATCGGATTGGCGGCCCGGTCATTCTGCTACGCCGACGAGCACGACCTCGGCCGCGGCCTGTGGGAGGTCGGCGAGAACGATCAGGGCGCCGTGATGACCGGGTTCGTCGACCAGGCGACGGTCGAGCGCGACCTGGAGCCTAGCCTGGCGTCGCGGAGATGGTCCGCACCGCCGAGCCGTGGCACGTGGTGCTGTCGTTCGCCGACCGGACGGTCGTGTTCGACGCGTGCCTGCTGGCGGATGCCCTGGCCTAGCGGCCGAGCCCGAGCCCGCGATCGCGTCCGCGGTCGAGCTGCTCGATCGCGAGCTCCTGCGCCCGCGACC
>JBEKRJ010000332.1:0-5828 GCA_049518835.1 Solirubrobacteraceae bacterium | reverse complement strand
AGGCCGTGTACCTGGTGGAGCGGATGGTCGACGCACTCGCGCTCGAGATGGAGGTCGACCCGATCGAGCTCCGGATGAGCAGCTTTATCGCCCCCGAGCAGTTCCCCTACGAGACCACCACCGGTTGGACGTATGACTCCGGGAACTACGCCGAGACGATGCGCGTGGCGATGGAGCTCGCGGGCTATGAGGACCTGCGCCGGGAGCAGGCCGAGAAGCGCGCCCGCGGTGAGCTGATGGGAATCGGCGTGTCGTTCTTCACCGAGGGCGTCGGCGCCGGGCCGCGCAAGCACATGGACATCCTCGGACTGGCGATGAACGACGGCGCCGACCTGCGGATCCATCCCTCGGGCAAGGCCGTGGTCAGCATCAGCGCCCAGACGCAGGGCCAGGGGCACGAGACGACGTTTGCGCAGATCGTCGCCGAGGAGCTCGGGATCCCGCCGGAAGACGTCGAGGTCCGTCACGGTGACACCGACAAGTCGCCGTACGGGTTGGGGACCTACGGCTCGCGCTCGACGCCGGTGTCGGGAGCGGCGGTGGCGGTCGTATCGCGCAAGGTGCGCGATCGCGCGCGGCTGATCGCGGCGACGATGCTCGAGACGCGGGCCGAGGACCTGGCGTGGGAGAAGGGGCGCTGGTATGTCAAGGGCGATCCCGAGAAGGGGGTGCTGATCGAGGAGATCGCCGCGCGCGCGTACAGCGGCGAGCCGCTGCCGGAGGGATTCGAGGGCGGCTTGGACGCGCAGGTGATCTACGACCCACCGAACCTGACCTATCCGTATGGGGCCTACATCGCGGTCGTCGACATCGACCCGGAGACCGCTTGTGTGAAGGTGCGGCGGTTCATCGCGGTCGACGACTGCGGCGTGCGGATCAACCCGATGATCGTCGACGGCCAGATCCACGGCGGGCTGGCCGAAGGGGTCGGGATCGCGCTGATGGAGCTGATCTCGTTCGACGAGGAGGGCAACTGCCTCAACGGCTCGTTCATGGACTACCTGATCCCGACCGCGCTCGAGTGCCCCGACTTCGAGCTCGGGGCCACCGTCACGCCGTGCCCGCACCACCCGCTCGGCGCCAAGGGCGTCGGCGAGTCGCCCAACGTCGGCTCGCCGCCGGCGATCGTCAACGCCGTGATCGACGCGCTGCACGTCACGCACGGCGTCACGCACATCGACATGCCGTGCTCGCCGGCGCGGGTGTGGGCGGCGATGCAGGGCCGGCCGGAGCCGCCGCAATGATCTCGGGCGCTTTGACGCGCCGCGCGCGCGAGCTGACCGAGCAGGGGTCGGCGTTCGTGATCGCGACGGTCGTGCGGGTGCAGCGGCCGACGAGCGTCGAACCGGGCGATGCGGCGCTGGTGCGCGGTGACGGGACGATCGAGGGGTTCGTCGGCGGCGTCTGCGCGCAGCACAGCGTGCGGCTGTATTCGCTCAAGGCGATCGAGCGCGGGCAGCCGCTGCTGTTGCGGATCCTCCCTGACGCCGGCTCTGGTGGCCCCGGTGGTCCCGGCGCTGGTGACCCCGGCGATCCCGGCGCTCGAGGCCCCGGTGGTCCCGGCTTGGAGGACCCGGCGCGGACGCAGGAGGTGTCTGTCGAGGACGGGACCGTGACCGTCCGCAACCCGTGCCTGTCGGGGGGCGCGATCGAGACGTTCCTGGAGCCGGTGCTGCCGGCCCCGCGCGTGCTGGTGGCGGGGGACTCGCCGATCGTCGCGGCGCTCGAGCGGATCGGCCGCGAGGTCGGACTCGAGCTGGTTGGTGGTGGCGGGGCGGGCGGTGCCGACTTTGGCAGGGTGGGCGGTGCCGACGCGGGCGGGGCGGGCGCGGGCGGGTGGATCGCTCCTTCCCCCGGCGACTTGGCGCTGGTGGTCGCCGCCCACGGGCGCGACGAGCTTGGGATTCTGCGCGCCGGCCTGGAGGCGGGCCTGCCGTATGTCGCGCTGGTCGCGAGCCGCAAGCGCGCTGCGGCGGTGCGAGCGCAGCTGCTGGGAGCCGGCGTCGCATCCGAGCTCGTGGACCGACTCGAGAGCCCCGCGGGGTTGAACATCGGCGCCCGCACGGCGGCTGAGATCGCGGTCTCGATCGTCGCGCGGATCGTTTCGGTGCGCCGGCGGCCGGCAGCGGTCGCTGGGGCGCCGGCCGGCGCTTCGCGCCCCGTGACGGCGGTCGATCCGATTTGCGGGATGTCGATCGTGATCGCAGGCGATACTCCATCGGTGATCCGCGCCGGCGAGACGATCTACTTCTGCTGCACGGGCTGCAAGCTGCGCTACGAGGAACGCGATGCCGGCAGGGCCCGCGCGGTCTGAGCTGCGAGCTCTGATCCCGGACGTCGAGACGCTCGCGGTGCGGCTCGCGAGCATCGACTACCTCGTCGACGAGGGGCTGGCGACGTCGATCTTCCTCGCACTGCACCTGCCGCAGCCGCTGCTGCTCGAAGGCGAGGCGGGGGTCGGCAAGACCGAGGCGGGCAAGGCGCTGGCGGTCGTGCTCGACACGCCGCTGATCCGCCTGCAGTGCTATGAGGGGATCGACGCCGCCGAGGCGCTGTACGAGTGGAACTACCCCCGGCAGCTACTCGGCATCCGGCTCGCCGAGGCGAGCGGGACGCATCTGCGCGAGCAGGACCTGTTCGGGCGCGATTACCTGATCCGCCGGCCGCTGCTGCGCGCGCTCGAGCACCCCGGGCCGCGGCCGGCGGTGCTGCTGATCGACGAGATCGACCGCGCTGACGACGACTTCGAGGCGTTCCTGCTCGAGCTGCTGGGCGAGGCGTCGGTGACGATCCCTGAGCTGGGCCCGATCCACGCCACCCACCCGCCGGTGATCGTGCTGACGTCAAACCGCACCCGCGACCTGCACGACGCCGTCAAGCGCCGGTGCCTGTATCAGTGGATCGAGTATCCGGGGCGTGAGCGGGAGGTCGAGATCATCCGCCGGCGGGTCAAGGAGGCGCCCGCGACGCTGGCGGTGCAGGTCGCCGACGCGGTCGCGCGGATGCGCGACTCCGACGTGCAAAAGCCGCCCGGCGTCGCCGAGGCGATCGACTGGCTGGCCGCGTTGAGCCTGCTCGGCGTGGAGCGGCTCGATCCGGGCGCGATCGAGCGCACGCTCGGCTCGGTGCTCAAGTACAGCGAGGATCAGGACATGATCCGGGCGGCCGGGCTCGAGCAACTGGTGGCCAGCAGTGGCTGATTTCGGGGTGGAGACGGTGTGGCTGGACCTGCCGGCGGTGGCGGGCGCGTTCGGCAGGCGGCTGCACGAACTCGGGCTGCCCGTCGGGACCGAACGGTCGACGCGCTTCGCGCAGGCGCTCGCGCTGGTGGCGCCGGTCAGCCGGCGGCGCCTGTACTGGACCGCGCGGGCGGTGTTCGCGTCGGACCCGGGGCAGGTGGCGGACTTCGACGCGGTGTTCGCGGCGGTGTTCGGGGGGCTTGGCGCCGGCGGGCCGGGGGCGGGCGCGGACGGCGGGGCGGGCGCAAGCGGGGCGGTCGTAAGCGGGGCCGGCGCGGCGGCGGCGGCGGCGGTTGGCACGACGCGGCCGGGTTTGGCGGCGCTGCCGCGGGCTGAGCGGGAAGCGGCCTCGGGGCGGACGGCACCGACGCCGCGGGATCTCGGGTCCGCCGGCGCGGCGTCCGCCGCGCGGACGGCAGTTGCGGCCGGCCAGCGCTCGCCCGCAGCGCAGGTGCCGGTCCCGATCGCGCCCTCCGACGAGGAGATCCTGCGCGCGAAGCGCTTCGACGCGCTCGAGCCCGGCGAGCTCGCCGAGCTGTACCGGCTGATGTCGCGGCTGGAGGTCGCGCCTCCAGAACGGCGTACGCGCCGGACCCGGCGCGACCGCCACGGCGAGCGGATCGACCTGCGGCGCACGCTGCGCGCCAGCCTGCGCACCGGCGGCGATCCGATCCGGCTGGCCCGCCGGCGGCGGCGGATCATGCGCCGGCGGATGGTGCTGTTGTGCGACATCTCGGGCTCGATGGAGCCTTACGCACGCGCGTACCTGCAGTTCTTGACGTGCGCTGCCGGCGGCGGCGCACGCACCGAGGCGTTCGTGTTCGCGACGCGGCTGACGCGGTTGACGCCGCTGACGCGGACGATCGCCTCACGCGACCCCGAGCGCGCGATCGCGCGCGCCGCGGCGGCGGCGCCCGACTGGTCCAGCGGCACCCGGATCGGAGACGCCCTGAAGACCTTCAACGACCGTCACGGACGCCGCGGGATGGCGCGCGGCGCGGTGATCGTGATCCTGTCCGACGGCTGGGAGCTGCACGACCCGCAGCTGGTGGGGCGTGAGATGCAGCGGCTCGGGCGGCTTGCGCACCGGATCGTGTGGGTCAACCCGCGCGCCGGCTCGCGCGGCTTCGCGCCACGCACGAGCGGCATGGCGGCGGCGCTGCCGCACTGCGACGCGCTTGTCAGCGGCCATAGCCTCGAGGCGCTGGAGGAGGTCGTGGTTGCGATCGGTGGTGGCGGTGGCGGCGCGGCCCGCGGGGGTCCTGATGGTGTGGGGGCCCGGGGCGCCGGTCGCGATCGCGTCGGCGGCGCGAGTCGCGGTCGCATCGGCCGCGCGAGTCGCGATCGCCTCGGCGGCGCGAGTCGCGGGGGCGGCGCCGGCGCGGGCCCCACCGCCCCGTCGCCACCCGAACCGGAGCGGTGGCCGAGCGCGACACCCGTCGCCGGCAGCTCCGTGGCGATGCCGAGTGGCTATGGCCCGAGCCGCGGCCGGACGACCCCGGGGTGGGGCACCGATGCCTGACCCCCCGCCCAAGATCTGCATCTACCCGGGATGCGGGCGACCGGCCGTGTCGCCGCACCCACTCGGCGGGCCGCAGCCGAGCTTCTGCGAGCGCGAGGATCACAACGCCTTGACCGCCCACCAGGAGCGCCGGCGCCGCGAGCGCGGTGGACAGCGCCTCGGCGACACGAGCAACCAAGAGGAGGTTTCGAGCGATGGCTGACGGGCCCTACCGGGCGGTTTTCCTACGCGTGCATCCGACCGGCAAGATGGTGCTGAGCCTGACGATCGAGCCCGACGGCAACGAGACGCGGTACGCGCAGCAGGTCGCCGACGAGCTCGGCGTGCCGGCGCTCGATGTGAAGGTGGTGCCGGCCGACGAGAACCGGTTTGGCGCCGGCCACGGCTTCAACACGAAGCCGTCCGGCGGCACGCCGGACGCGATCGCCAGCGCGGCCGACAAGATCCGCGCCAAGGCGAGGCTGCTGGCGGGCGTCGACCTCGGCGCTGCAGCCGACGAGCTGCGGTGGGACAACGGCGCGTTCGCAAGCGGTACCGAGCCGGCGCAATCGCGCACGATCGCCGACATCGCCCTGTACGCCCACGGCACCGGCGCGCTGCCACCCGGCGTCGAGGGCGGGCTCGACGCCCAGACGGTCTACCGGGACTGACGGGTGCGCGGTCGCGGGCCCAGCGCGAGGGAGCCTGGACGAGAAACGCGACTATATGGCGTGTTTTTGCAGCCAGGCTGGTACCGCGCTTCGGGACCACTGCTGGAGCTCGGCGCTGTCAGCCGGACCGGAGCCGCGCGGTGAGTTCGACGATCACCTCGTCGACTACCTTCAGCGTGCCGAACAGCGCCGAGTACGGCTTGATCCCCCAGGCGGACTGCTTGACGGTGGCCGCGCCCGCCAGCCGGCCGTCGCCGTCGGCGGTCAGCTCGAACGCGATCGGCCGCCGCGCGCCGGCGAGCTCGAGCTCTCCGCTCACGCTCAACCCTTCACCCGCGCCGCCCCCCACGCCCGCAGCCACACCGCCGGCACCACGATCGACCGCAGTCGACCGGAACGTGATCGGGGTCCGCTTCA
>JBEKRJ010000331.1:0-5830 GCA_049518835.1 Solirubrobacteraceae bacterium | reverse complement strand
CGGCCCGGGGCGGGGCCTACAATCGAGCCTGTGGCCCGCATCTGGATCGTCGCCGGGTCGCCGGAGAACCACACGGCGCCCCCGAACCGCTGCTCGCCGCTGATCCGCTCGCAGGAGCGCGGCCGCGGGTGAGCGACGGCCGCAGCGCCGCGTCCGGGGCCGCGCACCGGATCGGGTCGGGCGCGAGCCGGACCGTGCGCGCGTGGCGCGTGATCGGGCCCGACCGCCGGCTCGCGGCGTGCGCCGCAATCGGGATCTTCGTGACGCTGTTCTTGCCCTGGTATCAGGAGACGCTGTTCGCGAACGGCTCCCAGAAGCTGCAGTCGGCGACGGCGAGCATCACCGGTTGGGGTGCGTTCTCGTTCGTCGAGGCGGCCCTGCTGCTGATCGCAGCCGGAGTGCTGACGCTGCTGTTCCGGCGCTCCGAGGGGCGCGGGCTCCGGCTTCCCGGCGGCGACGGCTGGGTGATCATGGCCGCGGGCGTCTGGAGCTGCGCGCTGATCGTGTGGCGGATGTTCGACAAGCAGGGCGGCGCCGTGCACGGGCAGGTCGCGAGCACCTACGGCATCGAATGGGGAATCTTCGTCGCGCTGGCCGTGGCCGCGTTCATGGCCTACAGCGGCGCGCGGATCCGCGCCGCCGGCCGGCCCACAGGATCGCGCTCGGCCGACCGCACGGGCGACGGCGACGCGGAGCGACGGGCGAGCGAGCGCCAGGCGCGCCGGCCAGCCGAGCGCCAAGGGCGCCGCTCACCGGGCGCTGCGGGCCGGGCCGGCGCGACGGGCCGGGCCGACACCGGCGCGCGCCCGGCGCGAGCCGGGCGCCCTCGCCAGCCACGCCCCACCAACGACGACGGGCCCGCGTTCGACGCGCCGCCGTCCTGGTCAGGCGACGTGCCGAGGTTCGAAACGCACCGGCCCAGTCGCGGCAGCGACGACGACGACTGATCCGACGAGAGGGCTGAGGACACCCGACCGGGCGGCGCAGCGCCGGCGGTTTGGCCGCTAATCTAAGGGCCCGCGGGCCCTAACCCTATATTTGGGGGATGGCGAAGGATCCCGCTGACGCCGAAGAGGTTGCCGCCGGCCTGCGGCAGGCCGGCTACCTGCCCGGCGAGTCGACCGCACTCGTGTCCTTCCTGGCGATCAAGCTCGGCAAGCCGGTGCTCGTCGAGGGACCGGCGGGCGTTGGCAAGACCGAGCTTGCCAAGGCGCTGTCGCGCTACCTCGCGCGCACGCTGGTGCGGCTGCAGTGCTACGAGGGCCTCGACGAGGCCAAGGCGCTGTACGAGTGGAACTACCGCAAGCAGCTGTTGCGCATCCAGGCCGAGGCGGACGGAGCCGCTTGGGCGGACGTCCAGGACGACATCTTCGGCGAGGAGTTCCTGCTCGCGCGGCCGCTGATGACCGCGATCGCGTCGAGCGAGCCGGTCGTGCTGCTGATCGACGAGATCGACAAGACCGACCAGGAGTTCGAGGCGATGCTGCTCGAGCTGCTCAGCGACTTTCAGATCTCGATCCCCGAGCTCGGGCGAATCGAGGCCCGGTCCCAGCCGGTCGTGCTGCTGACCTCCAACAACACGCGCGAGTTGACCGAGGCGCTGAAGCGGCGCTGCCTGTACCTGTGGCTCGACTATCCGCAGCTCGAGCACGAGCTCGAGATCGTCCGCCTGCACACTCCCGAGCTCGACCAGCTGGTGGCGCGCAAGCTCGTCGAGATCGTCCACCAGGTGCGCCAGCTGGACCTCAAGAAGCCGCCCAGCATCGCCGAGTCGATCGATTGGGCGCGCGCGCTCGTCCTGCTGGGGGCGCAGGACCTCGACGCCGACACGTTCCGCCAGACGATGAGCGTGATTGTCAAGCACCGCACCGACCTCGATGCGGTCGCCGAGCGCGTCGGCGTCAAGCTTCAGAGCGCCGATGCCGGACCCGCCGCTTAGCTTCGACGCCCAGCTGCTGTCGTTCGCCGACGAGCTGCGCGAGGAGCGCGTGGCGATCGGCACCTCGGAGATCCTCGATGCGGTCCACGCGCTTGCGCAGATCGGCTGGAGCGACCAGGCGGCGTTCAAGGAGACGCTCGCGGCGACGCTCGCCAAGTCACCGGAGGATCGCCGCGTGTTCGAGCTCGTGTTCGACCGCTTCTTCTTCCGCGCGGCCGAGGCACAAGCCGCCCGTAGCCGGGTCACGGAGGGCCGGGCCGGCGCGACTGTGCGCGACGGGATCGATCTCGAGGCACTGCGTCAGCAGATCGCGGCGGCGTTGCGCGACGGTTCAGACGCGACCCTGAGCGACCTCGCGCGGCTCGCGATCGCCGCGTTCATGCCGGGCGAAGGGTCGGGCGTGCTCGGCGTCGACGTGCAGCGGATCCGTCGCGCGCTCGGGCTGCGGACCGATCCCCAGCCGCAGCTGCCGGCAGCGGACCCCCGGCGCGACGGCCTGCCAGCGGACCAGGTCCGCCGCTTCGAGCGTCACCTGCGACGCGAGCTCGAGCGCAACCTGATCGAGCGCACAGCGCAGCTGCCGCCCAAGCGCCCGTTGACGGAGCTCGACCGGACGCTGCCGACCGGGCCGATCCACGACCTCGCAGAGGTGCACAAGGTCGTCGCGCAGCTCAAGCGCCGGCTCGCTACCCACGGTCACGAGCTGAAGGGCCGCAAGCGCTACGCCCACGTCGATGTGCGCCGCACGATGCGGGCGTCGCTGCAGTCCGGCGGCGTCCCGGTCGAGCTCAAGTATCGGCCCCGGCGGCCCCGTCGCCCGGAGATCTTCGTCCTGTGCGACGTCTCGACCAGCGTCGCGAGCTCGAGCACCTTCTTCCTCTCGGTCCTGCACGCGCTGCACGACGCGTTTCGCAAGCTGCGCTCGTTTGTGTTCATCGAGCGGATCTCGGAGGTGACCAAGGTGTTCGAGCGCGAGCGGGACTTCCGCGCCGCCAGCGAGGCGGTGTCCAAGGACGCCGGCGTCGCGGACATCTCCGGCTACACCAACTACGGGCGCGTGTGGCTGGAGTTCCTGTTCATGATCGAGGACGAACTGCACCCGCGCGCGACCGTGATCGTGCTCGGCGACGCGCGCACCAACGGCCGCCCGCCGCGCGACGACGTGTTCGCGGCGATCGCCGCCAAGGCCGGGCGCACGTTCTGGCTCAACCCCGAGCCGCGGCTGTACTGGAACTACGGCGACAGCGTGATCGCCGCCTACGAGCGCCACTGCCAGGCATTCGAGTGCTGGCGCACCGACCAACTGGAGGACTTCGTGAAGGCGTTGACGCAGCCGGTCGTGCGCTAAGGGCCCGCGGGCCCTAACGGCTTCACTCGTCAAGCCGCGATGCCACTGCGATGGTATGTTCATGCCATGCGAACCACCATCGACGCGGCCGGCCGCCTGGTCGTGCCCAAGCGGCTACGGGAAGAGCTCGGCTTCGCAGCCGGCACGGAATTGGAGGTCACGGCGGTCGACGGGCATCTCGAAGTCGCCATCCCCTCGCGCGTGCATGTCGAAGACGGTCCCCACGGCGCGCGGTTCGTCGCCGCGACGGACGAACGCCTCGACGCCGGCCAGGTGCGCGAGCTGATGGAACGAGGCCGGCGCTGACGGCCGACACCAGCGCGGTGATCGCCGCGCTCTCGGCCTGGCACGAGCAACACGAGCGCGCGGCAGCCGCGATCGAAGAAGTCGAGGTGCTGCCCGCACACGTTCTCGTCGAGGCCTATTCGGTGCTGACGCGGCTGCCCTCCGGCCTTGCCGTCGCGCCGCCAATCGCCGCGGAGGTCCTGACGGGCCGCTTCCGTCAGCCGCCGCTGCGGCTGAGCAGCGAGGACCGCGCCAGCGTCCTGGACAGGCTGGCCGCCGCCGGCGTCTTGGGCGGAGCAACGTATGACGGCCTGGTCGCTCTGGAAGCCATCGCGCATGCACGCACGCTGCTCACGCTTGACGAGCGAGCACAGTCCACCTACCGCCGGCTGGGCGCTGAGTTCACGGTCATCGCGCGATGACGGGCCGTACGCGCCCCATGCGACGCGGCCCGAATAAAGCCCAGGTGTAGATTCCTGCTGCACCCTTGACCGTGGCGAGATTGAACATAGACTCCGCGCCAGGGGTAATGAGCTTTGTGGGGTAAGAGGCAAGGAACGCGACGATCCCGGCTCCGGGGCACGAGCCGTCTGCGAGTGCTGCTGCTGACGCTGGTCGCGCTCGCCGTCGGCGCGATCGCGATCACGCTCTATGCGACCGGCGCGCTGGACTCGCTCGAGGGCAACACGATCGACGCCCGCTTCTCGATCCGCGGCACGCAGAAGCCGCCGAAGGACATCGTGATCGTCGCGATCGACAACAAGACCTACCAGGATCTCGATTCGTTCCCGTTTCCGCGCCCGTGGTTCGCGCAGCTGATCGACAACCTCGCCGCCGAGCATCCGGCCGCGATCGTGTTCGACATCGACCTCGAGAACCGGACCAGGATCGGCGGGCAGAACTGCCAGGATGGCTCTGCGTGCGACGACCTCACGCTGCTGAGCGCGATCGCCAGCCATCCCGGCCTGACTGTGTTCGGCTCGACGCAGCCGAACGTAAACGGAAACGGTCAGGTCCTGTTCCTCGGTTCCGGACAGGGGACGACGCTGCTGCACCAGGTCTACTCGCAGTCGGCCCTGCCGCTGTTCCCCTTAGGGCCAGGCGGCGTGGACCGCAAGATGGTCTATTCGGTCCAGAACGTCCCGACGCTGTACGTCGCCGCCGCCGAAGCGGCGACGCACAAGCACATCACCGCCAAGCAGTTCAGCGGCGAGCAGTGGATCGACTACCCCGGCGCACAGCACACGATCCCGTGGGTCTCGTTCTCGAGCGTCTATGCCCCGAAGAAGTACGGCGCCCCATACGGTTTCAAGCACCCGCTGCCGCCGAACTACTTCCGCGGCAAGATCGTGTTCGTCGGCGAGACGCAGCTGTCACTGGAGGACTACCACGCGACCTCTACCGACAGCCAGATGGCCGGGGTCGAGATCGAGGCCGACGCGACCGGCACGATTCTCAACCACTTCCCGCTCAAGTCGGCGCCGGGGTGGATCAACATCGTCCTGATCGTGCTGCTGGCGGGCGCGATCCCGGCGGCGAGCTTGCGCCTGCGCCCGATCGTCTCGATGGCGCTCGCGCTCGCCCTCGGGGTGCTGTTCACGGTCGGCACCCAGCTCGCATTCGACTCCGGCCGGATCTCGACGTTCGTCTATCCAATCGGCGCGCTGGCGCTCAGCTCGTTTGGCTCGGTGGCCGTGCAGCTCGTGACCGAGGCGTTCGAGCGGATCCGCACGCACGACCTGTTTGCGCGCTTCGTCCCGGAGGACGTCGTCGAGGAGTTGCTCGCGAGCGCCGACGGACTGCGGCTCGGTGGCATCCAGCGCGATGCAACCGTCCTCTTCTCCGACGTGCGCGGCTTCACCTCGCTGGCCGAGACGCTCACGCCGGCGCAGGTGATCGATGTCCTCAACCACTACCTCAGCGAGATGAGCGACGCGATTCTCGATCACGGCGGCACGCTCGTCTCCTACATGGGCGACGGCATCTTTGCCGTGTTCGGCGCGCCGCTCGCGCAGGATGACCACGCCGATCGCGCACTCGCCGCGGCGCGCGAGATGCTCGAGGTTCGCCTACCGCGCTTCAACGCCTGGCTGCGCGACGGGCGTCTGAGCGACGGCGTTCGAATGGGCATCGGCCTCAACAGCGGCAACGTGATGTCGGGTCACGTCGGCTCCGAGCGCCGCGTCGAGTACGCGGCAGTCGGCGACACGACCAACACGGCGTCGCGGATCGAGTCTCTGACGAAGGGCACCCCGCAC
>JBEKRJ010000330.1:0-5842 GCA_049518835.1 Solirubrobacteraceae bacterium | reverse complement strand
TGCAGCTCGCGGGTGATCGTGCCATCGCTACGTCCGGTCGCTCGCGCGATCTCCGCGTTACTGTGACCGGCCGCTCTCATATTCGCGATCTGGTCGCGTTCGGCGGCTGACAGACGCCGGTAGTTCGGTTCTGCGGGCTGCGCACCCGCCTGCATATCTGTTGCGATGCTTGACACTTGCATCCATTTCGTGAAATCGGAGCAGTGTCCTGCATTGGTTTTCGGTTTCCACGCAACCAAGGAGCTCTACGCGCAGCTTGGCTTTCGTCCGGCATGGACCACGACGGAGTTCACACTGTGGCCGGTCTTGACTCAGCCCCGCGCGTAGGGGTCGATATAAACGTCGTCGATGTTCCAGTTGCCGGCACCGGAGGGGGTGAACTCGAACGCGATCGTGGTGCTCTGCAACGACAGTGTCGCGAGCAGATTGGCCGTGGCGAGCGACAGCGTCGGGGACGGCTCCCAGTTTGAGGTGCCGGTCAGCACACCGATCGTCGTCGTTGCGGTCCCTCCGACCAGCGCTGGGTAAAGCGCCTGCACCGTGAGGCGGGAGGATGCCGAGCCGGTGTTGCGCACGAACAGGCGTGCGGTTGGCTGGGCGATGTTCGTGCAGGCAGCGGGGCTCACCGCGGAGCTGCCGGCGGGCAGCGAAAGCGAGTGCGAGTCGGTCTTGCTGTTGACGTAGAAGGTCTCGTTGCCGCTGGTGACGGCGGCGCCGCCTGACAGTTGCCAGGACGCGTTTCCCGACTCGAAGCTTCCGCCGGGGGCCGGGGTGTATTCGCTTTGGTCGCCCCATTGCGCGAACGGCTGGGACTCGGGCTGGTTTCCGCAGCTTCCGGGCAGCAGTGAGAGCGCGTTGGCCTGTGCGGCGGGCGCGGCGAGCGCGGCCAGCGCGAGCGTGGAGAGCGCCGCCGAGAGGGCGGCGCGGGTGCGTAGGTACATTTGGTTACCTCCCATTGGGTTGGCTTTCATCCGTGAAAGTTTTTGGAATGAGAGGCTGGTGGCCGAGCTATCTCGTCGCAGCGAGACCTCTAGCTTTGCGTCGCCGCCTCGCGGCGGGTTTGCCTTGGGCAGCCTGTTGACGCGTCTCGCATCGACGCTCGAACGCGTCCGGGTTAGAAGCCCGATTGCCCCGCGGACGCCTGTTCGAGACCCCACAGCGGGGGCGGGGCCTCGGTCTGAGCGTTTGGGCTCGACAGTCCTCCGAAGTTCGGAGTCAAGATTTCGGAATCGGTGCCGGTAGGCCGATACCGATCATCGATGATCAGCGAACTGGATCCCCGTCCGGCTGCGCCGTTGCGGCCTGCGCTGGAGCGCTCCGTTGGCGTGCAGCGTCTGCTGTCCCAGTTCCGTCCGCGACTCGGCGAGCGCATGCCCAGCAGCGAGCTTCGGGCCGAGGCGATCGCTGCGTCGGCGTTTGTGATCGCGGCGGGCGCCTTGACTTGTTTGACGCCGGCGCCGGGAAGGCACTCGCCGGCGGTTGTGGTGATGTTCCTCTTGCTCTACGCGGCGGCGTCGAGAATCGAGTTTGACGTCGGGGCCGGGTACTGCGTGCCGACGCAGCTGGTGCTGATCCCGATGCTGTACGCGCTGCCCGCGGGATGGGTGCCGCTGGTCGTCGCCTCAGCTTGGGTGTTGGGCAAGGTGCCCACGTTTTTGAGCGGGAACAGGTACCCGGACCGGACGGTGGCGGCCGTCGCCAATGCGTGGCATGCTGTGGGTCCTGCGCTCGTGTTCGCGCTGGCGCGGCCAGGGGTGCCTCGGTGGTCTGATTGGGCGGTGCTGCTCGCCGCGCTCTGTGCCGAGCTGGCTTGTGATCTCGCCGGGACCGTGACGCGCGAATGGCTGCGGCTCGGCGAGATCCCAAAGCTGCCGGTGCGATTACTCGCCCCCGTCTATCTGACCGACGTCTGCCTCAGCCCGATCGGGCTGGCGATCGCGTTCGCGGCGGTCGGCCATCCCGCCGCGGCGTTCATCGCCCTGCCCCTCGGCGGACTGCTGATGTTCTTCGCTCGTGACCGCCGCGCGCGGATCGAGGCGACGGTGGAGCTCAGCCGCGCGTACCGCGGGACTGCGCTGCTGCTCGGCGACGTGGTCGAGGCCGACGACGCCTACACCGGCAGCCACAGCCGCGACGTCGTCGACCTCGTGATGTCGGTCGGGCCGACGCTCGGCCTGGACGAAGACCAGTTGCGCAAGCTGGAGTTCGCGGCGCTGCTGCACGATGTCGGCAAGATCGCGATCCCGAACGAGATCATCAACAAACCCGGACCGCTGAGCGCCGACGAGCGCGCGCTGATCGAGACCCACACCCTCGAAGGCGAGGCGATGTTGCAAAACGTCGGCGGCGTGCTGAGCGAGGTGGGCAAGATCGTGCGCTCCTCCCACGAGCGCTACGACGGCCTCGGCTATCCCGACGGGCTGGCCGGCGACGCGATCCCGCTAGAGGCCAGGATCGTTGCCTGCTGTGACGCTTTCAACGCGATGACGACCGATCGCTCCTACCGCGCCGCGATGCCACTCGCCGACGCGCTGGACGAGCTGCGCGCGCATCGCGGCGACCAGTTCGATCCAGCTGTCGTCGATTCCCTGCTAGCGCTGTATGCCGGCGAGCCGCGATCCAGCGACACCCGACACCCCGCCGCGCGACAAAGGCCGGCGAGCTCGGAATTGTTACGCCAGCGAACGACTTGACGTGACGAATCCGGAGCCGGCCGGGCCCAAGCAAATATACGGTGCCCCGGCGCGTGTTGAGGCGGGTCAGCGAGGAGCCGATCCTTGGCTCAAGCCAGGAACAGGCCACGGGCTTGTCGCTATCGCCGTGAGTTGTTGTTTCCGAGAGGTCAGCGGGCCGCGTCCACGCGTGGTCCGGAGCATCACGCGGCTGATCGTTGACGCGGGGCTCAAGTGTTGCGGTCGAGTGTCGACTATTGCGGCCAGATGCTTCGCGCGCGTCGAACTGATGCCGCCCGACTTCGGTTGCGGGCGTGCGGGGCGCTCGGCGCCGCGGACAAAGGTCACGAGGTTCGGCGGGCGGTTGACGCGGCGATGCGCCCACTTCGCGATCGCCGCGGCAGGCGAGGTGCGTGCCGAGATGCTCGCTCATTGTCGTGCACTTCCCAGCCAAAGACGCCACAACACGACCCTGTCTCTGTGAACGGAAAGCCCGATGTCCATCCCCAATGTCACGGATCACGCCGATGTGCCCTCCACCAACGGCTCCAACGGTTCTGGCGAGAAGCCGGTGACGATCGTCGCGTCGCCGGTGATCGCGACCCCGGCTCCGCTTGGGCTCCTAGCAATCGCCCTGACCACCTTCCTGCTGAGCATGGTCAACGGGCACTTCGTCAGCTCGGCCGTCGAGCCGGTCGTGTTCGGCGAGCTGTTCGCATTCGGCGGGATTGTGCTGATCCTGTCCGGCATGTGGGCGTTCCGCGCCGGGAGTACGTTTGGCGGGACGGCGTTTACCGGCTACGGCGGCTTCTTCCTTTCGTTCTGGGCGCTGTTTCAGTTCTATATTAAGGACATCCCGCCGGCTCAGATCGGCAACGCGATCGGCTTGTACCTGAGCGCGTGGGCGCTGTTCACCGTCGTGATGTTGATCGCCTCGTTTAGGACCAACCGAGTGACGAGCATCGTGTTCGGCCTTCTGCTGGCTATGTTGATCGTAAGCGCGATCGGCAACGCCGGCGCGGACCCCACCCTGATCCACTGGGGTGGCTACCTCGGGCTGGTCGACGCCGCAGGCGCCGCGTACATCGCGTGCGCCGAGTTCATGCAGGATCTCTACGGCCGCAGCATCCTGCCGTTAAAGCCGTGGTAGACCGGCTACGAGCCTGAGTCGGATCATCGCATAGCGCCGGTGCCGCCGGGGACCGTTTCGACAGCCGGCAATGGGCCGCGATCGGCGTTCACATATCCACGCACCTACGTCTCGGCAGCGACCGCGTCTGATCGGGCTGGGCTGCGCGGGCACCACCTGCATGTAGGTCAAGCGAGCGCCAGAGCTGCCGGTCGGGCTCTTTGTCGGCGCCACGGGGTGGCGCCAGGGAAGGTCAGATCGCCCGGCGCTACGCGAGATCGAGGGCACTGTAGTCGAGGGCGCGTGCCGGGACGTGCCGGAGGCGATCAGCGCCGGCCTCGCCGTTTACGGCCGCGTGCCGGGGCAGGTGGCGGTGCGATCTTCGTTCTGGAGGCGTAGCAGCGCGGCTACGGCGTCGGGGCAGAAGTGTGTTCCCGCGCCGCGTCGGCATTCGGCGAGGGCCTCGTCGGCGGTGCGTGGCGTGCCGTAGGGGCGGGCGACGGTCATCGCGTCCCAGGCGTCGGCGACGGCGAGCAGCCTGGCTCCATCGGGGATGTCGGTTCCTGCGAGGCGGTCGGGGTAGCCGAGTCCGTCGAAGCGCTCGTGGTGGTGGCGGATCCAGGCGATCTGCTCGGGGCTGAGGAGGTCGACCAGCATCTGCGCTCCCAGCGTCGCGTGGGTCTTGACCTGTTCGTATTCGGCGGGCGTCAGCTTGCCGGGTTTGAGCAGGATCTGGTCAGGGACGCCGATCTTGCCGACGTCGTGCACGAGCGCGGCGTCGCGGAGCAACGCGGTCTGGCTGGCGTCCCAGCCGGCGCGCCGGGCGAGCTTGGACGCCAGCTCGGCTACCCGCTCGGAGTGGCGCTGGGTGCAGGGGTCCTTGGCATCCACGGCGGCGGCCAGCGCCCGGATCGCCGCCAGCGTCTTGGCGTGCTCCAGGCGACGTGCGTGGTCGCTGGCGGTGAGCAGCGCCAGCGTCTCGGCGCTGAAGCGAAACGCGGCATTGCGTCCGTTGGACTTCGCCCAGTACAGCGCCAGGTCGGCGTGTCGAAACAGCTCTCGCGCGTCCTGGGCGTCGTCAAGGGCGCAGATTCCGGCTGAGGTCGTCAGGGTTCCCACGCCGGGGAAGGGGGTATCGGCGATTGCCCGGCGGACGCGTTCGGCAGCGGCCTCGGCACCAGCCGGGTCGGTGTTGGGCAGGATCCATGCGAACTCCTCGCCCCCGATGCGGGCGATGGTGTCCCCTTCGCGGCGCTGGTTGATCAGCCGGCCTGCGAACTGGGCCAGCACGCGGTCTCCCACCTCATGCCCGTGGGTGTCGTTGACGAGCTTGAAGTAGTCGAGATCGAGCACCACCAGGCTCATCGGACTGCCGTTTCGGCGCGAGCGGGCGACCTCCTGCTCTACGCGATCGGAGAAGGCGCGGCGGTTATAGAGTCCGGTCAGGGGATCGGTCGAAGCCAACGTGGAGAGCTGCTCGCGCGCCTCGGCGCCGGTGATCGCCAGGCTCACGAGATGCGCAAATCGCGCCAGGCGAGCAGCCGCGTGGGGATCGGATGTGGGTTTGCGCTCCCAGCCGACGGTGATCGCCCCCCAAAGCTGGCCGTTGACCTCGATCGGCTCGGCCAGCGCGCGATCGGCTGGGAAGGTGTCGGCAGCCGCGGCGCAGTGCACTCCGGCGACTGCCGTATGCCCGGTGCGCAGCGCCCTGGCTGTCGCGCTTGACCCGTCAAGGTCGAGCAACCGGCCGAGCGGCACGCGCGGCAGGTGCGGCGCTGACCAGCCGCCGGCGATCCGCGCCGCGCCGCTTGGCTCGAGTCGCGCGACGGTGGCGAAATCGGCGTTCAGCATCCCGGCGATCCGTTCGGCGGCGGCGGCGAACACCGCGCGGGGATGGGCCTCGCTCGCGACCAGCGTGGCGACTGCGGTCAGCGCCTCCTGCTCACGCGCGTGCATCATCAGCCGCGCCTCGTCCTCCTTTCGCCGGGTGATGTCCTGGATCTGTGCAACGACGTGGATCGGCTCGCCGGTCTCGTCGCGG
>JBEKRJ010000329.1:0-5860 GCA_049518835.1 Solirubrobacteraceae bacterium | reverse complement strand
CGAAGGGCACAGACTTCGCCCAGGTAACACAAGCCGAACTCGATCAAGCCGTCGCGTTGATCAACAACATGCCCCGCCGGTGCCTAGATTGGCAGACCGCTGCCGAAGCTTGGGCTACACTCAACGACGAACATCAAACAAGCGAGTCCTGCACTGGATCGTAGACGGTGCCCTCGACCACGAGGTCCAGCCGGCGCAGGAAAGCCTGGTCGATGTCGTGGCGCAGGTTGCTGGTGAGGATCACCGCACCGTCATAGCGCTCGATCCGCTGCAGTAGATAGGCAACCTCCACGTTCGCGTAGCGGTCGTGGGCATCCTGCACCTCCGAGCGCTTGCCGAACAACGTATCGGCCTCGTCGAACAGCAGGATCGCGTTGGAACCTGCAGCCGCAGCGAAGACGCGATCGAGGTGCTTCTCGGTCTCGCCGATGAACTTCGAGACGACGATCGCCAGATCGATCCGAAACAGCTCCAGCCCGAGCTCACGCGCGACGACCTGAGCAGCCATCGTCTTGCCCGTCCCAGACTCGCCGGCGAACAGGCTCGTCATCCCCGGCGACGGGCCAACCACGCGGGCGTATCCCCAGTCGAACAGAACGCGGTCGCGATTGCGCAGAAACGCGGAGATCAGCTCGAGCGCCCGCCGCGCCCTGTCGGGTACGATCAGGTCGTCCCAGCCGAAATCGCCCTCGACGCGCAGCGCCAGCCCCTCCAGTCCGTGCCGAGAAGCGGTGCGCGCGCCGTAGTCGAGGTCCGCGTGAGCCGGCACAGCTTGGCCCCGAGCCTCGGCGCGGGCCGCGGCGATGCGCGCCGCCCGCGTGATCTGCGTGCTCGACAGGCGAAACTTGACGGCCACCTCCTCGGTGGCGGCCGACGGCAGGTGGGCGGCCCATGCCGCCCGGCGCTCGGCCGCGTCGCTGCGCGGCAGCTCGACCGCGAGCACCGGACCCTGCCCGAGCACCGTACTCTCGTGGGTCGGATCGACGCACAGCAACGGCGGCAGGCCGCCATCGCCGAGCACGCGCCACAGCTCGCTTCTCGCGTCTGGGGCGAGCTCGTGAACCGCGTCGATGGCGAGCACGGCCGCCACTAGCGCGGCTTGCAGTCGCACGCCCGGCAATCCGCGCGGATCATCGAGGAGCCGGGCGCGCGCGAGCAGCACGGGGCGGCGAAGTGCCCAGGCCAGCGCGGCGGCTGCGTCGATGCCGATCACCGCCACGGGAACCTCCGCGCGAGCCGCAACCGCGCGGCGCAGCTCGCGTGTCCCCGCGTCCGAGATCGGCGCGAGCTGCGGCACCGGGATGAGCTCGGCGGCGGCCCCGTCGCCGACCGGCGCCAGCCCGCCCAGCAGCCACGCGGAGACGGCATCGGCGCACTTGAGCGCGCGGTCGGCGAGCGCCACGCGGGGCTCGTCGAGCAGCTCGACCGCTCCCGTCCGCCGCAGCGTCGCCTGCGCGTCGAGACGTGCGAGGACGTCCTCGCCACCGATCGAGCCGCCCGCCAACAGCGCCCCGGCGAGCCGCGGCGTCGCGAGCTGACGCGTCAGATCGTCGTGCAGGTAGCCGTACAGGCGGGCGTAGCGCCAGCTCACCTCCGGCGCCGCGCACACCGCCAACAGCGATCGCTCGAGTGGATCCAGGGCCAGCAACTGGGCCAGCTCATCCAGCCGCCCGTCGACATGGCTCGGCGGCCCCGCGGTGGCGAGCTCCTGCGCCTGCCGATCGGTCACAAACAGGCCGCGGTACGGGTCGCGCGGGTCGTCCTGGGAGCCGGATACCTGTTCGACGCCGCGCCGGACCCGCTCGTCGAGCTCGATGAAGCTGATCGCGACGAACTCAGCCAGAGAGGCTCTCCGCGGTGCGATCCGCCTCGCGCTCGAAGCTGTCGCCGGGCTCGGTCACCGTTAGCGGTCCGCTCACCGGCGCGCCACGCTGCTGAACCACGTGCGTCAGCTCATGCGCCAGCAAGCTGTCGCCGGCGGCCGTACCGGGGCGGTACTCGCCCCGCGCGAAGAACACGTCGCGACCAGTGGCAAAGGCGCGCGACTGCACCGAGCGCGCGAGCGCGTCGGCGGTCAGGCCGTCATGGATCCGGACGTCCACCAGCGAGTCGCCCACGAGCGGTCCGATGCGCGCGCGAGCATCCGCATCCAAGCTCCTGCCGCCACCGCGGGCGCGGTTGATGCCGGATTGCACCTCGGAGGCTACGCGACCGCCGGGCAGCACGCCGGCTCCGTCCCGGGATAGCGCCCGGGCGAGGTCGGCGTTGCCGGGCATCGGTGCGCCGACGCGCCTGGCCGCGGCCGGATCTGCATGCCTACGGCGCGGCGCGCGCGGCTCGCTTGATTCAAGATCTCGGTCGTGCACCATCGGCTCCGTGCTCTCGCCTCGGTAATCATAAGTCCTCGCGGAACCCGTGCGAGATCCGCGTGGTCACCGCGCGACGGTGCGCGTCGCGGATCATTCCGATTCCTCGGCTAGCACCGCGTTACGGATTCTTGTCCGGCCGCGCCCACAACACGTAGAGGTCGAATACCTCCCCAAGCCGGAGCCGGGATCGGGCGCTGAAGACCGAGGAGGTCCGCGACCTCGATCCGGCCCGTCCCGAGTGCACGCCGCTCGGCATCCAGTACCGCGGGCGCCAGCGCAGACGTGCCGCGCAGCCGCTTGCAGTTCGCGCGAAGGCTGCTGGCAATCGGCGCGTCGGGCTGGCTCGATGCTGCGGCCGACCGGACCCTGGGCCAAGCGCTCAGATGCGCGACGTGGAGGCATCACACAACGGGCCCAGCTCCGCCTCGACCTGCCGGCACACTTCGACGATCACCCTACAGAAAGGAGTTCACATGCAAGCCATCGCCCGGCGAGCGCGGCCCCGACGATCGGCTTGAGCCGTCCGTCCCTGAGCCGTTGCGCGAGGTCCGCGAGCCGGGAACGGTCGGGTTCGACGACAAAGGAGATGCCGCGCCCGTCCTTCGGCCGGACCGCGGCACGCGACACCGTCCCGAAGGTCCGCTTGCGAGTCCCTCGCCGACCAGACGCTTCGAGCGCGTGGGACCCGGAGTGGATCCCGTGCGGGCGCGGGAGGTTCGTTTACGTTGTCTCAAATAGACGATGGAGTGGTTCGATGCGCGCACAGCACGAGATCACCGTCCGCGTGGTCAGTTCAGAGGAGGCCGATCCGGCGTGGCTGAGTTCTGGCTCGGCACCTCGGGGGAAGGCTGGACGGACGGCCCTCAGCACCGCATGAAGATCAACCACTGGATCAGCGCGACCGCGCCCCCTGGACCGGTGCCCGTCAGACGCCAACAGCGCAACGAGCGCGTCCGGGCGCTGACCTGCGGAGCGCTCGCCGCCGCAATACTGGCCGCCGTGCTCGTTGCGGGCTGCGGTGGCAGCAGCTCCAGCGGCGGCGCCACACGTGTGAACTCCTATCTGAGCATCGCGCTCTCCTACTCGCAGTGCATGCGCTCGCACGGAGTGCCTGACTTCCCCGACGCCAACAGACAGGGCTATCTCGTGGCTCGCCGGCGTTCCAGCGGGCGGCGAAGAAGTGCGGAGCGCCTTCCGCGTTTACTGGAGGCGGACCCGCCTCCTCGACCGGTGGATGATGCGCACCGCGACCATTTGCTCCCCCGAGGCCGGGCGACGTGGCGCCCGACCGGGAGGCCGGCGCGGGCGGGCAGTCACCGGCATGGCGTCGTTGTCGTGGTTGCGGCGTGGCGGTATACGCCCTGGATTCTTCTTGCCGCCTGCGCAAGCTGGGTGAGGTCGCTGGCGCTGGCGGCGTGGGCGGCGGGGGCGTCTCACAGGGAGAGCGGGCCGAGCTGGTATTGCGGGTGTGGCGATCCTACTGTTCGAGGTAGTCCGCGATCCGCTAGCCCGCCGCGCCGGTGCTTGGGGGGGCGGGACCGGCTGCGGGGCCCGCACCGCTCCCCTGAGGTCCTCGACGCCCGAGTCCAGCGCCTCGTCACGCCGTCTGGGGTTGTCCTCGGTGCGTTGCCACTCGCTTGCACGGGCTCCTCGTTCCGCGGAAAAGCACGGTCTCCCGGGCGTCGCTTTCGGAACTTGGTGCCAGCGGATGCGCCAGCCGTGAGCAGCGGGGACCCGTGGGCGAACCTAAGAGCGGCGAGATCGGTTGCGGCCCCTACGCGGAAATCCGTCGCTCGCATCGGCGGCGAGTGATAGGGTCCAGCTGGTTGTGGTTGCGCCTGGGGGCAAATGCCGGCGCATGTCGCGCTCCGAACGGGGGCGTCTACTCCGTGTCTGTCTGCTGTTCGTGGTATTTGCCGCGATTGGTGGTGTGTGGTCATCGAGCGTGGCCGCCGTCGAGGGGATCGCGACTGCTGTGCAGATCTCCTCCGGTGACCTGCACTCCTGCGCCGTGCTCATTGACCACGGTGTCAAGTGCTGGGGCGAGAACAGCTCTGGGCAGCTCGGCGACGGAACGACTACGGAGCGTGATACGCCCGTGGAGGTGAGGCGAGTCGGGAACGCCGTCATGGTGGCCGCGGGCTATGCGCATACATGTGCGCTGTTGGCGGGCGGCAGCATCGAGTGTTGGGGCGACAACACCGACGGAGAGTTAGGCGATGGGACGACCGCTCAGCGAACGACTCCTGTCCGTGCAAACGGCATTTCCAGGGCGATCATGGTGGCCGCCGGGTATGACGACACGTGTGCGCTGATCGCGGGTGGCGCCGTGAAGTGCTGGGGTTACAACGTCGCCGGCGAACTCGGTCAAGGCACCGCCTCGGGACCAGGTAGGTGCGGAATCGTGGCATGTAGTCTCAAGCCCGTCGCGGTCAAGGGCATCACTCGCGCTGACTCGATCGCTGTGGGCGGGTATCACGCCTGCGCCACGCTAGAGAACGGGGGGGTCAAGTGCTGGGGAGACGATCTGGACGGCCAGCTGGGCGATGGCACCACGACGAGCCGGGCGACGCCGGTGAGGGTCAGGAGCATCGCTGACGCCAGGGAGGTGGTCACGAGCGCCTACAACACATGCGCGCTGCTTGGCGACGGCCGCGTCGACTGCTGGGGCGGCAACCTCGACGGTGAGCTCGGCCACGGGACCAGGACGGGGCCGCAGCTCTGCGGCGCCGTGCGCGATCCCTGCAGCCGGACGCCGGTCAGCGTTGTCGGACTCGACCACGTGACCCGGATCAGTGCCGCAGGAAACATCCACCAGGGCAACGATCACGTGTGCGCGTTGCTCTCCGACGCCACCGTCAGATGCTGGGGCTATGGCTACGACGGAGAGCTGGGCAACGGCAGGTCGTATAACTCAAGTCGGCCGGTGCTGGCCGCCGGCGTCACCGCTGCGACTGATGTCGCGGCGGGTTCGTTTGACTCGTGTGCGGTGATGCGCGCCGGCACGATCAAGTGTTGGGGCGACAACACCAGCGGCGAACTCGGGACCGCTGCGCCGACGGGTGTCCGGACGAGAGCGGTGGCTGTCAAGGGAGTCGCCGCGGCGATGTCGGTGATCTCGGGCGGGTATCACTCGTGCGCCGTCCTGGCCGACGGGAGGGTCGATTGCTGGGGGGACAACGACAACGGCGAAATCGGCACCGGCAGCACCGCGAGTGGAGACGTTCTGACAGCGGCCATGGTGCGGGGCGTCGCCGGGGCCGCGAATGGTTCCGCCGGCGACTACCACTCCTGTGCGCTGACGCGCGCTGGCACGGTCAGATGCTGGGGCGACAACTCCGACGGCGAACTCGGCATCGGTTCGACGACCGGGCCGCAGAGCTGCACGGGCGATCCGTGCAGTGCCGTGGCGGTCACCGTCGACGGGCTCACCGATGCCACCCAGGTGGCCGCAGGCTATTTCGATTCATGCGCCTTGCTCAGCGGCGGCG